>NZ_QEHP01000009.1:0-1424 GCF_003094695.1 Chryseobacterium sp. HMWF035
GTCTATATACTAAACAATAAGTTAGAAATTATATTTCAAACCGCCTGTAATATAACCGTGTAGAGCTGTAATTGATGCTTCCTCTATTCCTAACTGGCTCGTATATCCATTTATATATTGAAAGGAATTAAGATTTAATATATTATTAAATTGCAAATTGTATTCAAAGTTTGAATTCTCTTTTCTATACGAAACTTGACCGCCAATTAAAAAATTGTGAAGAGTATTTTGTTTAGTTTTCTGTATGAGATATTCACTTAATATATTTCCAACCCACTCTTTTTTTACATTAGCCCTAATTCCTAAAAATAGTCTTATATTATTTTGACTGGAAGTAGTACTGTAAAAACTTTGTTTGAAAACACCTTCAGTAAAAGTGTATCCTAAATCAAATTGCATTGGTTTATTTCTAAAATTTGTAGATAATTTTTGAGTTAACTCGAAATTGTAAATCGTAGATGTGTTTATGTTACTGTTAATATAATTATCTGTCTTATTAAGTGATCCTGTAAATTTTGATTTAAGAGAAAGCTGTCTATACAATTTATATTCGCTTGAAAGTATATAAAAAAGTCTTTCTCTATTTTTACCAATAACATTTTCTATTTTTGAGAATACTTCAAAATTCGATACATTAGACGTAAATATTGGTTTTGCTTTTTCATACGATAGTAAAAGGAACAATAAATTACCCTTTTCCATATTAAATCTATTCCATGTAAATTTATAAGTATCTATCTTGCATAACCATTCTGTTGTAATATCTCTATTTTGATAATACGTTAGCTCTTTTGTATAAATTGGTTCAGATTGAAGCAGCCTTAAATTTGGGAGTGTATATTTTGAATTGTATTCTAGACCAAATTCCGTATTGATAACAGATTTGGGATTAAATTTTATTCTTATATTTTTTTCAAAATAATGTTTATCAGTTTCATTTATATTTACAAAATGGGAACTTAACGAACCTGATATATCAAATTTCCCAAGTTCTTTATATAAATTCAGATCATTCAGATAATGATATACTTTCATTTTGTTTTCTACTGTTCTAAAAACAAAGTTTAGTAGTTCAGAATTATCTTTTCTAAATGAAAAACCTGAATGAATATTAAAGTTAATAAACTTATTTTTATTTTTTAAATGAAAATCTAATGAGTATTTATTTGAAGTAACATCATATCTTTGAAATAGATTATTAGTATTAGATAAGAACAAATTATTGTTAGAAAGTAAATGCAAATCTCCTAAATATTTTTCATTAAACTGATTAAATGATAATATGATTTTTGATTTATCTAATTGTTTGTTCCAAGAAAAAGAATTACTAAAATTATCATTATTTACAGAGTTATCAATTCTATAAAAATTCCAATCAGTAGAATATCTATCTATGCTTTGATTAAAATGATCCTGTGTAGGAT
>NZ_QEHP01000010.1:0-21121 GCF_003094695.1 Chryseobacterium sp. HMWF035
AAACAATTGATCCTTTGGTTTGAACTTGTTTTCAAAATCTTTTTAGGCAAGTATAATTTTCAAAATGAAAAATTAGCTTTTTAAGGAATGACTATTTAGATTGAATATATTTAAATCAATTTCAGGCTTTAATATACCACGGAACGTATATTTTCAATAATAACGGTTCTTTTTTTGTATCACTACCCATAACCAAACTACCGATTTATGGCGAACACTGGAAAACAATCTGTTACATTAAAAATAAATGGAAAGGAACACCATCTGGATGTACTTCCATGGGTATCACTTCTTGATGCTCTTCGAGAAAATCTGCATTTTACCGGTACAAAAAAAGGCTGTGATCATGGGCAGTGCGGCGCATGTACGGTTCTGATTGACGGCAAAAGAGTTTTGAGCTGCCTCAGTCTCTGCGTTATGAAAAATGATGCTGAAATTACAACCATAGAAGGGATTGCTGATGGTGAAAACCTGCATCCCGTTCAAAAAGCTTTTATCGATCACGATGCTTTTCAATGCGGATACTGCACTCCGGGACAGATCTGCAGCGCCATAGGACTACTGAATGAAAACAAAGCGAATAGCCGTGAAGAAGTTCAGGATCTCATGAGCGGAAATCTTTGCCGATGCGGAGCCAACAAAGGAATTATTAACGCTGTAATGGCAGTAAAACAAGGTCTTTATGAATAATTTTTCCTACAGAAAAGCCAATAGCGTTGATGAAGCAGTTTCATTGACTTATGCAAATGAAGAAAATAAAATCATTGCCGGAGGTACTAATATCATCGATCTGATGAAATATTTTGTTACCGAGGCAGACACTTTAATCGATATTAATCCGATTGATGGAATAGTTGATGTTACTGGATCTGATAATGGAGGAATTCGTATCGGTGCTTTAATGACAAATGCAGATACAGCGTATCATCCAATTATTGAAGAAAAATATCCGCTTCTTTCTAAAGCTATTTTGGCGGGAGCTTCGGCACAGATCAGAAATATGGCGACCAATGGCGGAAATTTATTACAGCGAACCCGATGTTATTATTTTTACGACATTAATACTCCCTGCAATAAAAGAGTTCCAGGTTCCGGATGTTCTGCGATGAAAGGATACAACCGAATTCACGCAATTTTAGGACACAGCGAAAACTGTATTGCCGTTTTTCCTTCGGATATGTGTGTTGCTCTTGCAGCTTTGGAGGCAGTTGTTCATATATCGGGAACGGATGGAGATCGGACATTGAAATTTTCAGATTTTCACAGACTTCCGGAAGATACTCCGGAGATTGATAATAACCTGAAAAAAGGAGAGGTCATCACAGGAATTGAACTGCCCGAAAAAGGATTTTCAAAAAATTATTCTTATCTGAAATTAAGAGACCGAAGTTCTTATTCGTTTGCATTAGTTTCCGTTGCTACTGGTCTGGAACTGGAAAACAGAATAATTAAAGAAGCAAGAATTGCTTTGGGAGGTGTTTCGCACAAACCGTGGCGTGTAAAAGAAGCTGAAGATTTTTTAGTAGATAAAGCAGCAAATTCGGAAAACTTTGCGGCTGCGGCTGACATTATTTTGGAAGGAGCCGTAGGTTTTGAGCATAACAGTTTTAAAATTAATCTCGCTAAAAAAGCAATCGTCAGAAACTGTATGATGGCTCTTGATCCGGCGTCTCAGAGACCGGGTGCAAAACCTTCTTTATAAATTATTATGAATGCTAAAGAAAATTTTATGAAAAATACACCGTCTGTCGGACAATCAATAAATCGTCTGGAAGGTCATCTGAAAGTAACAGGAAGTGCAAAATATGCAGCAGAATATGATGCTCCGGACTTATTGTATGGGTACATTGTGAACAGTTCGATTACAAAAGGTAAAATCAAGACCATCGATACATCAGAAATAAAAAAATTAGAAGGAGTTATTGAGGTCTTCACCCATGAAAATAAACCTTCAACTGCCTGGTTTGATTTTCAGTATGCCGATATGGATGCACCTCCCGGAACTGTTTTTAAACCTCTTAAAGATAATATAATCCGATATAACGGACAACCGATTGCTTTGGTTGTTGCAGAAACATTTGAAATGGCACGTTATGCGGCAGCAAAAATAAAAGTGGTTTATGAAGAAGAAGAAAATTTTGAAACGGATCTGAAGAAAAATCTTGAAAAAGCCAGAGATCCTAAAAAAGGACTGGCTTCGCTGCTGAAACCGCCTCCGCCAAAACCTACCGGTAATTTTGAAAAAGAATATGAAAATTCGTTTGTAAAAACCGACAGCTATTTCAGTCATGGAACCGAGCATCACAATCCTATGGAAATGTATGCTTCCACCGTGATCTACGAAGGAAAAGATAAACTCACTATTTACGATAAAACACAGGGAACGATTAATTCCCAAATGTATGTTGCGAATGTTTTCGGGCTTAAAATGAAAAATGTACAGGTCATCTCACCGTTTGTAGGCGGTGGTTTTGGTTCGGGGCTTCGTCCGCAGCAGCAGCTTTTTATGGCGGTAATGGCTTCGCTGGCTTTAAAACGTAATGTTCGCGTTACCTTGGATCGCGCCCAGATGTACATGATCGGACACAGACCTCCGACGTTGCAGCATACAAAATTCGGTGCGGATAAAGAAGGTAAAGTCAATGCCACTTATCACAAAGCAATCGGGGAAACTTCGCGGTTTGAAGATTATGTGGAAATTGTGGTGAACTGGGCCAATATGCTGTACCCCGCAGAAAATACATTGCTGGAACATGAAATTGTTCCGTTAGACGTTTACAGCCCGCTTGATATGAGAGCACCCGGCGGAAGTACCGGAATGCACGCTGTGGAAGTAACAATGGATGAAATTGCCTATAAATTAAATATAGATCCGCTGGAATTAAGGCTTATCAATTATTCGGAAATTGATAAAAGCAGTGATAAGGAATATTCGAGCAAGGAACTTAGAAAATGTTATCTGGAAGGAGCGGAAAAGTTTGGCTGGAATAAGAGAAATCCTAAACCCCGAAGCATGAAGCGCGGAAATAAGCTGGTCGGCTATGGAATGGCTACCGGAATTTGGGATGCCAATCGGATTTTGGGACGAGCAGAAGCGATTATGACACCGGATGGAAAAGTTGAAATAAAAAGTGCCGTTACCGACATCGGAACCGGAACGAAGACGATCATGACGCAGATTGCGGCAGATGAACTGGGACTTTCCATGGAAGATATTACGTTTTCGTATGCAGACAGTAAGATGCCGTTTGCTCCGATTCAGGGAGGGTCGTTTACTACGGCAACAGTGGGATCTGCGGTACAGAATGCCTGTCAGGCTTTAAACAAAAAACTTTTCGAAAGAGCTAAAGATTTGAAAGATTCCGTCTTAAAAAATGTAAATTTCAAAGATGTTATATTCAAAAATGGTTTTATCACCGTAAAAGATCAGCCTGAAATACAGTTGGATATCAAAGAAATTTTCAAAAAAAATGGCGGAGAAGCAATTCGAACCACAAATTCTGCAATGCCCAACCCATTAAAGTACGGAAAAAAAGCCAGAGCCGTTCACAGTGCGGTTTTCGTTGAGGTAGAAGTAGATGAAGAGTTGGGAATTATTGAAGTAAAAAGAGCGGTTACAGCCGTTGCAGCAGGGAAAATTATCAATCCTAAAACAGCAGAAAGTCAGGTTTTGGGAGGCATGATCTGGGGAATCAGCAAAGCTTTGCACGAAGAAACCATACTCGATCATGAGTTGGGAAAATATATGAATGCCAATTTGGGTGAATATCATATTCCTGTCCATGCAGATATTCACGATCTGGAAGTGGTATTTGTGGAAGAAAATGATTCATTTGTAAATGATTTGGGCGTAAAAGGGGTAGGCGAAATCGGTGGAGTAGGAATGCCTCCTGCCATTACAAACGCAATTTTCCATGCAACCGGAAAGAGAATTTATGATCTTCCGATTCATTTTGACAGGTTGATGTAATCCATTATAGGTGTTTAATTATCTGATAAAGAATATAATTTAAATGATAGACTTACATCACGTTGCTTTAAATAAGTGACGTGATTTTTTATGGTTAAGGCTTATAAATGAAGTGAAAAATAAATCAATTAATCTTAGAATTTCAAAATGAGCAATCTTTAGTATATAGCAACAGAAGGAAATTCAATTAAAGTGAATGATTCGATATTTAAAAAAATTCTGATAAAGTAGTTTTATTATCGTCTATTTCAAAAAGGGTTTCTGATCATGAGATTGTTTATATTCACTATTACAGATTGCAGAGAAAATATAATCGTTATTAAAGATTCTTTATATAATCACTTGGCGTAACGCCTTCAATCTGCTTAAAAACCCGGTTAAAGGTAGGCTGATTTGAAAATCCCGCTTCTGTATAAATAGAAAACAGTGTAACTTTTGTGAGATCCTGTTCCTGAAGAAGAATTTTTACGTGATTTACGCGTAATGTATTGATGTAGGCACTGAAGTTTGTATAGCCTTTTGCTCTAATTGCTCTTGAGATGTAGGTCGCATTACTGTTAAGATCAATACATATTTTAGAGATGTTGAGATTGGAATCTTTAAATTGTTTCTCGCCTTTCACCTTTTCATCCAGTTTCTCAAAAAAAGCGAGATAGTCATCTTCATTTTCCTTAATGATAAGATCTACAGATTTTTTGTCCGGTTGTGCAAATGGTTTTACTGAAAGCTGTTTGTTTCTTAAGACATTTATTTTGTCCTTGTATTTAATCAGCATCATTATAATCAATCCATTGAAAAGGAAAGCTGTGATTTCTGTAAAGCTGATAAAATTTCTGAAATCAAAACTCACCTGATTAAAGTAATCCCCATAAAAAGATAAAACTGTGATAGCAGCAGCAATTAATAGTACTGAATAAGCAGCATAGATAATTGCCATCTTTCTCGAAAACAGGATGAATGCTCCCAATGACATCGGCAAAAACCAAATCAGGTTTCCTACGGATATTCTAAACAGGATAATGAAAAAATAAAGATTGTACAGGGGAGCTATAAATAAATATAATTGTACGAATCGAAGAATTTTTTGAGAGGAAACTTCTCTGGTCACATAGACAAGACCTGCAACTGCTAAAGAACCTACAACGGTATATCCGATGATAAACTGATCCAATCCTCCTATCAAAAATACCACACTGTAAAAAAACAGAATAGACATCATAAGTTTAAGATAACTTCTGATCATTTGTTTTTTCAGTGACTCAATTGTCATTAATTCTTCACTATCCTCTTTTTTCAAATCAGGAAAAGTATAAAAATCAAACATTTTCAATATTTATTTTAGTTAAGTATTTGTTATATAGTTGTTTAGTTTAATTTAAAACAGATATTGTTTTTGATTGCAGCTAATATTTCATATGATTTCAGGTATTTCAATCTTTGCAGAATACAAAAAACAAATAATAATCCAACCAGATTTAAGCTAATATATATAAACAGATAATTCTGAAAATGACCTTATCCTGGTTGATAAGATACGAATTGCAAAATTAATAATAATACCATTGATTTAAAAGTAAATTATCAACAAGCTTACAACAGCCAATTTTGTTCCAAAACTTTTTGATCGCCTGTTATTCGCTATAAATGTTTGATTAATGACAGATTATTTAAAAAAAACGAAGAAAAAAAATATTAAAAAATTAACAACTAAAAATCAAAAAATGAAAGTATCTAAATACTTGCTTCTCCTGCTCTCCTTTTTGAGCAATCATTTATTTTCCCAAGTAGGCATTAACACAGAAGAGCCGAATCTCAATGCGGCATTGCATATATCGGAACGTATGAAAAGTACCGATCCTGATGCAAATAACAGAATTAAAGGGATTATTATTCCCAGACTGACAAAAACCGAAAGAGATCGACTCACCTATTCTGATGCACCGGGCAATAACACCATTAGGTTAAATAGTTCGGATAATAGCTTAATGATCTTCAACACTACTGAAAACTGTTACAATTTTTGGAACAATACAAGCCTTGAATGGAAAAGTATCTGCGGAGATATCGGAAATGCTGATTTTTCAGTTGATTGTACCAATATTGAAACCAATGGAAATTATGTAAAAGGAGTGCAGGTTGATGAATCCAATTACGTTATTCTGAAAAATGTAAACGTTATAAAAACTGGAAATTATTTTATCAAAGCCACTTCCTCAACTAATAACGGTTATTCCTTTGCGGCGCAAGGCGTATTTACGTCTCTAGGAATACAAACGGTAAAATTATTTGCACAGGGGACGCCATCTGCGGCTGGGACAGATGCATTTACTGTAAAATCTTCCAGTAATTCTATTCAGAATGATTGCCAGTTTTCTGTTTCAGTACAAGCAAAAACTGCGAAATTTACTTTAAATTGTAATTCTGTTACAGTAAATGGGGTTTACTTAAAAGGGGTGGCATTAACTTCCGGCAATACAATTGTTCTCAATGTAAAAGTGACAGAAACAGGTTCCTACAATATAACAACAGAATCCATCAATGGCATTCATTTCTATGATTCTGGTATTTTCTCTGCTGTAGGAAATCAGTCAATTATTTTGAATGGGGTTGGAACACCCACTGTAAATAGTGATTTTCCGATAACAATAAGTTCGAATGCTGTTGTAGACAATACTACCTGTAGTACCAACATTCCTATAACATTGCCTGCGATGAAATATGCTGTTATCGGAGCAAATAATGATTACTCTTGGCATCCTAATAGTATTCGTGCGCAAGCCTTTAACAACAGTAATTTTGGTCCATCCGGTAAAGTGCGTATTATGTCATTAAGCAATGCATGGAATACTAATGATCCTGCTACAGCAGTAACCAATCTAGCCGGGACAAACAAACCTGATATATTAATGTACTATTCATATGGGATTATTCCCACTCCTGCATTGGTCACAGCTCTTAGTAATTATGTAAACGCGGGAGGTGTTCTTATTTTTGGATCGCGTGATGGATATCCAGATGAGGCGAATGCACTGCTTAATGGAATTTTTGGACAGGGCAATGCCCAGGCACAGATCGCGGGAAATGGTTCGATAGATGATAACGTGTATCCGGTAAGTAATCTTTCAGATGACCCCATCATTAATGGTCCATTTGGTAATGCTGCAGGCAGGTATTGGGGAGAGGACAATGCTTCTACAGGTACAGTTATCGTGACCTCATTACCTCCTAACTCAGTACAGATTGCTACCGCCACTAACCAGTTTTCAAAATATACAGTAAATCCCGTATATTCTACGGTATGGTATAATAAATCTAAAAACTTTGTCTTTTTCGGGGATTCTGTAGGTGCATCCAGTACAGATACAAGTGACAGTTCTTATCCTGCGCTTTACATTAATGCATCGCCTGTAACCAAAAGATATGGGCAATGGCCAAACCAAAATACTCAGGCACAATATATTTATAATTCTATATTAGAGTTGAATGCTATTTCGTGGGGATTAGAACAAGCAGCAGTTTCTGGTATTAATACTTATTAGGAAGATGATCAATTATATTAACCCTTTCTAAATTCAAATCGGTGATCTTACTAGAGCTGATTTGTAGAATCTTCCGAAGCGAGACAATTTTGTCTCGCTTTTTCAATTTTAAAATATTTAAAATTTTATATTTCAGTCAGTTATAATTTATTCTTCAATGAGGAAAATATGAATTTATAATGAATTCAGGCATTTCCGAAGTTCATTGTTTTTAGTTTAATTGATTATTTGGCATTTTTTTTGATTTATGGCGCTACTTAAAACAAAAATAAATAACTATGAGAATTAAAATACTATTTTTTATTTGCTTTTTTGTATTTGTTGTAAAAAATGCTCAAGTAGGTATTAATACCATTCAGCCAAATTCTAATAGTGCTTTGCATATTTCAGAAAAAATGACAAGCACAGATCCGGATAACGAAAACAAAATAAAGGGAATTATCATTCCAAGACTAACAGAGCAGGAGCGAAACCGTTTAACGTATTCCGATCCCGATACTAAACAAAATATAAGACTACAAAGTTCGGATAATGGACTTACCATATTCAACACCACGGAAAATTGTTATAATTTTTGGAACTCAACAGAAAACAGTTGGAAGAGTAGTTGTGGAGGCTATTCTGATGCTGCCTATACGCTTGACTGTACCAGCGTTTCTGTAACGGGTTCTTATGTCGCAAATGTACCCGCCAATGAAAGTAATTATATAAACATCAATAATATCAATGTTACCAAAGCGGGCAACTACATTATCAGTGCGTCTACAGATACTAATAATGGATATTCTTTTATTGCAATTGGTGTTTTTTTAAACACAGGAATTCATTCTGTTAAATTAATGGCTCAAGGAACACCACTGAACTCTCAAATGGATACTTTTACCATAAAACTATCTGGAGCCGGAATACAGCCGCAGATTTGTACGGCAAATGTCTCTGTGCAACAGTCTATCGCTGAATATTCTATGATTTGCTCAAGCGCAAAAGCTAATGGAACATACCAGAAAGGTGTTGCTTTGGTCGCAGGTAATACAATCACAATGAATGTTAATGTTACTACAACAGGATATTTTGAGATTAAAACATTAAAAAAGAATGGTATAAGTTTTTCTGCTTCCGGAAACTTTAATACAACCGGACCTCAGCAAATAACACTTGTTGGCAGCGGAACCCCAAGTATTAATGAAGATTTTCAGGTGAAGGTTTCCGGGAATACGGGATACGGAAATACCGACTGTGATGTCAATATTCCCGTAATTCTTCCATCCATGACTTATGCGGTAATCGGACTGGATAACGTGTATACCTTCCATCCTAATAATCCCAGAACAGCGTCTTTCAATTCAGGTAATTTCGGGCTAAATGGAGTGGTTAAGATTTCAGGACTGAGCAATATTTGGGTTTCCACGAATGCGAATTCTGCTGTTACTAATTTGAATGCGGCAACAAAACCGGATGTAGTTCTTTATTTTTCATATGGTTTTACTGCAAACAGTGCTATGGAAACCGCTTTGAGCAATTATGTGAATGCCGGAGGTGTGCTCATTTTCGGCAGCAACGACGGTAGGGATGGAGATGTTAATAATCTCATGAATGGTATTTTCGGAGAAACTTACGCACAGTCGCAGGTTGCGGGTAGTGGATCTGTGGATGACAATGTTTATCCCATATCTAATCTTCCAAATGATCCAATCATAAATGGCCCATTTGGAAATGCTGCTGCACAATATTGGGGTGAAGACAACAGCTCCACCGGAACGGTTATTTTAACTAAACTTCCAGCCAATTCAGTACAAATTGCAACGGCCAACAACCAGTTTTCAAAAAATATGGTTAATCCGAGTTATTCGACTGTGTGGTACAATAAAACGAAAAATTTTGTTTATTTCGGCGATTCTGTTGGCGCAAGTAATAATTCTTTAAGTTTAACAGATTATCCTTCTCTGTATGATAGCAATATGCCTGTATCCAAAAGATATGGTCAGTTTCCCAATCAATCAACACAAGCACAATACGTTTTCAACTCTATACTGGAACTTAATGCTTTTGCATGGGGTTTGAGAAGAGCCGCGGTGTCCGGTATTAATCCACATTAAATTTAAAAGTAAAATCGTCTAAGAGGTTCTTTTGAAAATCAGAAATGTCTCTTGAGAACTGTGTATTTGAATCGGCATTCTGTATTGTGTACGAACAAAATCAACAAAAATGAGGCTGTCCTAAAAAGTTTGGACAGCCTCATTTTTGGTTTTATTCAGCGCTGGGATTGTTTTTTAACATGAATCCGATGTGGTATCAGTAAAAAGTATCAATAGGAATGAACTTTAGACCATTTTAATAATTATGATGAAAAATTTGCTTTAGCCAAAAACATATGCTAAATTTCTGCTGAAGCTGATCTTGATTTTCAAAACACAATTAATAAGGTTCAATTAATTATCAATCAAATTATCAATTCTTTACACCAGCTCACGTTACTCTTTCGGTTTTTAACTGCCTCTGTACGTGGAATATCCATAAGGAGAAAGCGTGATGGGAACATGATAATGATTTTTATCCTTAATTTCAAACACGACCTCAACAAAAGGGTAAAAGCTTTCGGTATTGTCTTTTTTGAAATAATCTTTCGTGTAGTAGGTTAATTTGAAAATGCCCAGATTTTCTTTTTCTGCCGGAAGAAAATCAGGAATTCTGCCGTTTGTATCTGTACTCTTTTCATCCACAAAAGACCATGTTTTCGATTGCTCATTGTATTTTTCCAGTTTAATTTTAACTCCCGGAGCAGGAATTCCTTTTGAAACATCCAGAATGTGAGTGGATAGCTGAAAATTATTTTTCTGTGCAGAAGTTCCTATCGACAAAAGAGCGAAAAGAACGCTAAAAATTAATGATTTCATTTTTCTTGATATTTTTAAATTTTAAATTACTTCGATGTTGTAATTCCTGTTTCAGGAATAGAGGCAGATCGGGCAATCCAGTCATCATTTTCCGGACTTCCTCCGCCCGATACGCCTACACTGCCGATTATTTCGCCTTTGTACCAAATGGGAACACCGCCACTTAATAAGAGCAGTTCCGGAAGCGTATTCAGATTTTTTGTATCAGGATTTTGTTCCGCATTTCTCAGCAATAACAGCGTTGGTGTTTTCGTAGATAATGCTGTATATGCTTTTCTCCTTGATGCCTCTGTGTTATGAGGCCCTACACCATTGCCGCGGAGCAGTAATATTGTAGTTCCGGAAGCATCTAATACAGCAACAGAAACGCTTTTGTTTTTTGTGGATGCGGCTTTCATCATTCGATTTGCCAATTCTAATGCCGCCTCTGTGTTTAAATTATTCACAGGTTTTATATATTTATCAGCAGAGTGATGTATCGTCGTATTTTCAGTTTTATTTTGTCCGAAAACGATACACGAACTGAGCAGTAAAAGCAAAAATGGTATTTTCATAACTCTGTTTCTGCAAAGTTAGACACCCCAAAAATCAAAAACGTTGCTCTAAGTCAACGTTTTTACAGTTTCGATTTTATTCTGCTTAAGGTGGAAGGAGAAATTCCCAGATAAGAAGCAACCATCCTGTTCGATACCCGAAGCAAAAGCTGCGGCTGATATTCGATCAGCCATTTCACTTTGTCTAAGGCATCAAAACCCTGAAATCCATAAATTCTCTTTTGGGCGATGATGAATCCGAGTTCCAGAATTTCGGTATAGATTTTGGCAAATTCGGGTAAAGTTTCTACGAGATGATAAAAATCTTTCCTCGAAATACGGAGCAGTTCCGATTTTTCTATGGTCTGGAGATATTCCTGTGCAGGTTTCTGGTCAATAAAACTGGGCAAAGCAGTCGCAAAATTTCCTTCAAAAGCAAAATACCTTGAACTGTCTGTTCCGTCTTTGGTGGTTGTAAACAGACGGATGCATCCTTTGTTGATGAAGTAGTACCATTTGCATACCTCATCATATTGGAGAAGTATTTCGTTTCGTTTTGTGTTCACCGGCTGAAAACAGGAAGTTATGATCTCTATCTTTTCAGAAGAGATTTCGCCTTTGCTCCGGATAAATTTTTCAAGAATTGAATACATGAATAGGATGCTTACGATGTCAATCTGATCGAAGAACGTTCAAACTAAATTTTAATTAAATCTACCATAAAAAGTCTACTGCAACTACACTTTTTGAACTAATGTCAAAAATTAAGCCCAAAATAAAACAAAATGTATAACTTCAAATTGGGAGTGTTATTTTTCTTTTTTTTTTCGTAAAAGTTCAGCTAGGCTAAAACAGATTCAGCTCAAATCTTCACAGAGTTTAAAATTCATACTTTTTTGTTGGCAGAATTTCTCCGCTTGATGTAAATTTGATTAATTTAACTGAAAGTAAATTATGGCAAAGCTATTTCAGATTTTAAATGCAGTTGCTTTGGTGGCAACTATTGTGGTAAACTATCTTTCCAACACCGGAATTTTTAATAATGAAACGATGGCTACCATTTCAGCCAGATATCAGAACCTGTTCACTCCTGCAGGATATGCTTTTTCCATTTGGGGACTGATTTATCTCGGGCTTTTAGGTTTTGTTATATATTACGGACCATTTACGAAAAATACCGGTACTAAAGAAAAAACTATTTTAAATGTCGGTTGGTGGTTTACCATTTCCTGTGTTGCAAACAGTCTTTGGATATTTACGTGGTTGTACGAATATACTTTTTTTACGATTCCAATTATGGTGGTTTTATTCATATCTCTGCTTAAAATTATAGGAAATAACCGTAGTATTTTAGAATCTAAAGATCTTAAAACAGCAATTTTCCTTCGTTTGCCTTTTTATATTTATTCGGGCTGGATTTCTGTAGCTTTAATTGCCGATATAGCAGCTTATCTTAAAAAAATCCAATGGTCTGGTTTTGGAATTTCAGAAACTTTATGGACGGTGATCATGTTTGCCGTTGCAGCCATTATTCACTTATATATGGTTTGGAAACAGAAGATGGGAGCTTTTGCTTTGGTGGCAGTCTGGGCATTAATTGCTATTGCGGTAGCCAATCAGCATGCCAACCAGACCGTTTATATTGCGGCAATCATTACAGCGATCGTTATTTTTGTGAATGTCTTTTTTCAGATGTTTAAAAAGAGAACTGCACTCTGACAATGAATCATTGTCTGTAAAATTTATGCTTTAAAATTGACAATGTAATTGGACAGACTTTCTCAAACAGTTTTGTAAGCGTAACATCATTTTCTCCAAAAATCATTCAACATCAGCAGAACTAAATTCTGTTTTAAATACATTTTAATTAAAAATTTAAATCACAATACTTAATGTTAATTCATTTTACCAATCAGCAGATAGCCGAAACAGAAGAAAGGAAAAGAACGGCACTCGTTAATTCTTTGAGTGGCTTTAAAAGTCTTAATTTAATTGGAACCGTAAATAAAGATGGGCAAACCAATCTTGCTGTCTTTAATTCTGTAATGCACATCGGCGCGAATCCTCCTTTAATGGGATTTATTTCCCGACCGGATTCCGTTGAGAGACATACGCTGGAAAATATACAACAGACAGGTTATTATACCATTAACCATGTGAATAAAGAGATTTTTGAAAAAGCACACCAGACATCAGCACGATACAAGCGCGAACAGTCAGAATTTGATGCTTCCGGACTAACTGCTGAATACAAAAATAATTTTTCAGCACCTTTTGTTCAGGAGTCGAGTATACAGATCGGGTTAATCCTGAAAGAAATTGTTTCTGTAAAAAGCAACGGTACGCATTTAATTGTCGGCGAAATTACAGACTTATATTTCCCTGAAGAAATCTGGGAAGAAACAGGAATCTTGGATATTGAAAAGGCAGGAACAGTTGCCGGTTCCTCTCTCGACGGCTATCACACTACCCAATTACTTAAAAGAATGAAATACGCAAAACCTTAGTGAGGTTATTTCGGATACAAGCAAGTATAGTTTATAATGCAGAAATTGGAAATTACTTGATATCTTGATTTGGGTTAAGGAGTAAATCTGAGTTCTGGAATTCTTTTTCGTAAGCAATATGCTTTTACTATAAGCCTTCTAAATTATTTATAGATATAAAAGATCTTCTAACAATATAATTTTAAACATAAAAAACAATCGAAGTTAATAGAGCCCGCTTCGATTGTTTTTTTGTTTTCACACAAAGATTTTACGAAGAATACAACAGAATATTTGGAGTTACCGATTGCTTTTTTCTTTTACGGTTGAAAGAAAAACGATTTACTTATATTTGCCATGCAAAGCAAATTCAAATGTTCAGAAAAGTAACCCTTGTTTTTATCCTTGTCTTTTATGCGGCTTTTTGTCCGGCTCAGCAGCTTCGGCCGTCAAAATCATCTGAGATTTACCGCGAACTCAAAACCCTTAAACACCTGCCTAAAGTGTTATACCTTGCCGCTCATCCCGATGATGAGAATACAGGATTACTTTCATGGCTGGTTAATGATCAAAATGTAGAAACAGGCTATTTGTCTTTAACCAGAGGCGATGGAGGGCAGAATTTATTGGGGACAGAGCAAGGTGCGGCACTGGGATTAATCAGAACGCATGAGCTTTTGGAGGCAAGAAAATTAGACGGCGCCCAACAGTTTTTTACCCGTGCGATTGATTTCGGGTTTTCTAAAAACACCACAGATACTTTTAAACAATGGAATGCAGACAGCATTACAGCAGACGTTGTCTGGGTAATCCGTACATTCCGTCCGGATGTCATTATTTGCCGTTTTCCGCCTACCGCTGCGGCAGGACACGGACAACATGCGGCTTCTGCTGTTGTTGCCGAAAAAGCCTTTAAACTGGCAGGTGATAAGACTGTTTTTCCGGATCAGCTAAAATACGTCAATGTATGGCAGCCAAAACGTGTGTTGTGGAATACATTCCGGTTTGGTTCTGTGAATACGACCGCTGAAAATCAACTGAAAATTACCGTTGGACAATATGATGCACAACTCGGAATGGGATATGGCGAACTTGCAGGATTAAGCAGAAGTTTACATAAAAGTCAGGGTGCGGGAACACAATCTGTAGCTGGGATAAAAACTGAATATTTTTCCCATGTTATCGGAGATCCTGCAAAATCGACAATTTTTGACGGAATTGTTAAAACATGGACTTCACAGGGAAATGCTGATATTGATCAAGCATTGGATCAGATTATTTCAAATTTTAATTTCAACAATCCGGATCTCAGCTTACCTGCTTTGCTTGCTTTACGAAAAAAGATTATGGCGCTGAAAGATGCAGAGCTGAAAAAAGATAAAATTAAATCTCTTGACCAGATTATTTTAAGCTGCGCCGGATTTATGGGGGAAGTAGTGACCAATCAGGCTGAAGCGGTTGCCGGAAATCACTATCAATTCAAATTAAATATTATTTCAAGAGCTTTAAATCCTGTTGTTTTAGAAAATGTAAAATGGCTAAATCAATCTGAAAGTTTCAACAGAAACCTTTCAAAAGATTCTTTAAATACCATTCAGCATGACATTCAGATTCCATCCGATGCAGCACTTACGGAACCTTACTGGTTGTCAAAACCCGCCACGAACGCGGCAACTTTCTCGGTTCCAAATGATACATTAATCGGTTTGCCGGAAGCAGAATCACCACTGAATATTTGGGTGGATTTAAAAATCGGCTCGGAAAAGTTTCAGGTTAAACTTCCTTTATCGTTCAAAAAATTAGATCCCGTAAAAGGTGATGTGGTAGAACCTTTGCGCATTGTTCCTGCTCTGGAACTGAAATTTACACAGCCTCTTTATTTAGCAAAAGAAAATGAAGATTTACATTTGAGCTTGAATGTTAAAGTTAATTCAGATAAATCGTTCAGCAATGGTAAAATTAATCTGATGTACAACGGAGAACAATTAGGCGGTACAGATGTCAATTCATTCAATGGAAAAGAAACAACTATCGATTATGTAATTCCCAAAAATAAACTCAGCAAAATAAATGCGTCTCGTTTACAATTGGAGGCTAATTTTGTCGCAGATGGAGTCACTTATAATAAGAAACAAGTATTAATTCAGTATCCGCATTTGCCTTCTTTACAATATTTTGCACCTGCAACGGTAACCGTAATGAAAGGTGACATTCAGGCAAAGGTTAAAAAAGTAGGATATATAGAAGGTGCAGGAGATTTTATTCCTGAATTTCTGAGAATTGCGGGGATTCAGGTTGATGTTCTGAAAGACGAAGATTTTTACAGCGGAAACGGCAGTCAAAACAAACTGGCTCAATATGATGCCATAGTATTGGGAATTCGTGCCAATAACACAGAGAAAAAGCTCGGTCGCTGGATGCCTTTTTTATGGTCTTATGTAAAAGACGGAGGAAATCTGGTGATGCAGTACAACACCAGTCAGGATACAACCGTCGATCAATTGGGAATCTACAATTTCCGTATTGCCACAAGTAAACGCGTTACTGAAGAAAATGCAGAGGTTACATTTTTAAATCCGAATCATAAATTACTAAACTTTCCGAATAAAATTACTCAAAATGATTTCAAGGATTGGGTACAGGAACGCGGCGCGTATTTTCCGGATCAGTGGGATTCTGCTTATGAACCGCTTTTTGAAATGCACGACACCGGTGAAGAACATTTGCAGGGATCTACTTTATATGCCCCATACGGAAAGGGGAATTTTATTTATACACCGTTGGCATTTTTCAGGCAGTTACCTGCGGGAAATGTAGGTGCGGCACGTTTATTTTTAAACTTTTTATCTGCACAGAAAAACTGATGAACAAGCCACTTAAAAATTGGAGTACATGGTACATATTACTGGCGCTCGCTTTGGTATTGCAGATCGCTTTTTATTATTGGTTTACTAAATTCTGGGCATGAGTACGATAGATTGGGCAGTTCTTATTTGTACACTGGTTGCAGTGGTTGTGTACGGCGTATTCATCGGGCGTGGACAGAAAAGCAACGAATCTTACCTGAAAGCAGACAATAAAATGCCATGGTATATTGTGCTGATCGGAATTATGGCGACTCAGGCAAGTGCCATTACATTTCTTTCGGCGCCGGGACAGGCGTATACAGACGGGATGCGTTTCGTTCAGTATTACTTTGGGCTGCCTTTGGCGATGATTGTGATCTGTATTACGTTTATCCCGATTTTTCAGCGGTTAAATGTTTACACGGCTTACGAATATTTAGAAAACCGTTTTGATAAGAAAACAAGGGTACTTACTTCACTGCTTTTTCTTTTTTCGAGAGGTTTGTCTACAGGAATCAGCATTTATGCGCCGAGTATCATCTTATCGAGCGTTTTAAACTGGAATATTTACCTGACGAATGTTTTAACAGGCGGAATTCTGTTAATTTATACCTACGTTGGCGGTGCAAAAGCCATTGCGCATACCCAAAAACTACAGTTTCTCATTATTCTGGGAACGATGGCTTTTGCAGGGTATTTACTTATTGATAATATGCCGAATGGAATCGGTTTTAAAGATGCGCTTTATCTGGCGGGAAAATCCGGAAAGCTGAATGTCATTACCACAGAATTCGACTGGAAAGATAAATACAATATCTGGAGCGGATTAATTGGCGGTTTTTTTCTGGCATTGTCTTATTTCGGGACAGACCAGAGTCAGGTTGGGAGATATATTACGGCGAAAGACAATACCAATGCAAAAATGGGCTTGTTGCTGAACGGATTGGTTAAAATCCCGATGCAGTTTGCAATTCTTTTAATTGGAGCCATGCTTTTTGCTTTCTTTTCTCTGAAACCGGCTCCGATTTATTTCAACGAACGCTCTTATCAGCATTTAAAGGAAACAAAACCCGAACAGGCAGCGGTTTTTGAAAAAGAACATCAGGATTTGCAGACAAAATTTAATGCAGAATCGAAGGAAATTTTACAGTTAAAACAAAACAATTCTTCACAGCTTGAAACAAAAATTCAGGATTTTAAAAATACGCAGTCTCAGGTAAAAGCACTTCACGGAAGGGTAGAAGAAGCCATCAATCAGTCAAACTTTAATGCAGAGAAAACCGATACGAATTATATTTTCCTGTATTTCGTGAAAAATACCTTGCCTGTTGGAATGATCGGGTTGCTGTTTGCCGTTATTTTCCTTGCCAGTTGGGGTTCTATTTCGGCGGCGCTGAATTCTCTTGCTGCCTGTTCCTTAAAAGATGTTCATCTGATCTTTAAAAAAGAAATTCCGGATGATAAAACAGAACTGAAATACAGCCGACTGCACACTTTAGCGTGGGGAATTTTCTCCATCGGAGTAGCCATGTTTGCTACACAGATGGGTTCTCTTATTGAAGCGGTGAATGTATTGGGTTCCCTTTTCTACGGACCGATATTGGGGATTTTCCTTGTGGCTTTTTACTTTAAAAAAATCAACGGGGCGAATGTATTTATTGCAGCTATTTTATCTGAAATTGCTGTGATTGCCGTTTATCAGTTCGATATTGTTTCCTTCCTTTGGCTTAATGTGATCGGCGCAGCGGCGGTGATTGTATTTTCTGCAATCGGGTTGGTGTTTTATAGGCCGAAAGCATTAACTTCGTAAGCGGACAAGAAGAGCGTGTTTAAATGTATAATTTATTTTTACCATTAAGAAATTAAGCCTCTTTAGCTTAAAAAATTAAGTTAACTAACTTAAATTGACTTCGTTGAATCTAGAGATTTCTTAATGTTAAAATTTTCTTTAGAACACTTGTTGGAAAACGCAAAAGACGCAAGATTTTTATTCGTCTCAAATCTTTAAGGCGCAAGAAAATCGAAGATTTTCAATAAGGATGGATGCTTAATTTTATTGCAGATAAATCTTTGTGTCTTGATTGTTATCGTTAAGTTTGTTTAAACTAATTTTAAATTTAACCACAAAAGAGACAAAAGACTTTATTGGATTTATTTAAAGTATTTCAAAAGTCTGCAAAGAGAAAAAATCTTTGATTTTTTTTTAACTTATATGCTCTTTTTTGCCCATTTAAGTAGTGAACTTAAACAACTAAAGTGTTAAAATATTCTGCGGTAAAAAAGTGTAGACAAGTTTTTTATTAAGTTGAAACAATTTTAATCATAAAAATAAACAGACAAATAATAGTATTATGAAAACAATTTTTAAATCGGCTACCGTTCTTGTGGCTGCCATGACGCTTTCGGTAAACGCTTTTGCTCAGGACACCAAAAAACCGGCAAGTCCTCCTGCAACGGCAACGGGAAAGATTAAGGATGCCAATATTACGATCGCTTACAGCAGTCCTTCTGTTAAAGGGCGCACCATTTGGGGAGGTTTGGAACCGTATGATCAGGTTTGGCGTGCGGGAGCCAATGAAGCCACCACTTTTGAAACGGATAAAGATATTACCGTTCAGGGTAAAAAACTTCCTGCCGGAAAATACAGCTTTTTCTTGATTCCTAAAGAAAGCGGAACATGGACTGCCATCTTCAACAAGGAGGCAAAACAGTGGGGCGCCTACAAATACGAACAGGCAAAAGATGCTTTACGTGTAGACGTAAAAACAAAAGCACTGCCTGCAAAACAGGAAACTCTGGTTTACAAAATAAATAAGAACGGATTCTCAATGGATTGGGATAAAATCTCGGTTCCTGTGGAGATAAAGTAAGTTTGAATATGAAATTTAAAATCCCGGTTGTCCGGGATTTTTTATGTTTGTAATATATCCAAGATTACTACTGTAAATTTTTTAAATAGTTTTACTACAAACTGATTTAAAGCGCCAAAAAGTTTTAAGGTGATTAAGTAATTCAATTACATGAGTATTTACTTTCCTGTCAGGTAATTTCATCTAGAGCTTTAAGCTGACTTACGCTCGTTTCTTTTTAGCTCGTTAATAATTTTTGTGAAAACTTATAATATTTCGTTGATTTGGTTTTTATGTTTTTTTTTAATTTTAACATCACTAATAAAGTTTAAATAGGATATTTTTGTTTAAAAAAAGCATCTAGTAATTCTTTATTTTCTTCCCTTAAAAGAAATTCTTTTTCCCTATCGTTCAAATTACATATTCCAAAATTCTTAAGATAATTTTTACTAAAAGATATAAAACCAGACGAATAATCCTTCGATACATTTGATATATACTTAAAAAAGATATCCGATTCAAAGATTTTCTTTAATAATAAAAGTTCTTCTTGAGAATCTGAAATTACAGCTATGCCATTATAAAAAAGTAAATCTTTATCTAAACAAATAATGAATTTTGGTTTTTTAGATATATGGGCAAAAAATAATTTAAACTTATTAATATCTAGTGATTGTCTTCTTCCGTAAGCATACCATTCTTCATATTTACCTTTGCTTTTATCTCTTGTAGCTAAAATTCCTCTCATGTCTGAAAGATATTCATAAGCGTTAGGGTAATTAAGTACAAAATTATCTTCTGAAATTATTTTTAAGTTTAAATCATATGGGAAAATTATTTTTTCATTAAGAAGATTGATATCAGCAATTTTCTTAATTTTATTTGCATTTACAATATTTCTACAAATTGTTTTTTCAATCTTATACTCAATTTTATCCTTTAATAAGTAATAATTTTGATCATCTTCTCTAAAAGGAGTAAACTTATAAATATTATTTTTTAATGTGGCAATTCCATTTCTAGTAGTAAAAACTTTTGAAAATGGTTCTCCTACATTTTCAACAATACTAACTAATCTTGCTGTCGGTTCGTCATTAACTAAATTCCACCCATTAAAATTGTTAAGTTCATTATAGAAATATGTTTTATAAGAATCTGATTCAAATTTATTAATATTTCGACTTTCGATTCTGATATATTTTATTATAGGATTATTTAGTGAAATAAAACAAATACAAGTATAAGTATTTCTATCTTTAAATAATTGTTCACCCCCAAAGTTAATAATCGTTAAATCAATTTTTGAATTTTTAAAATAATCTCTTAATGCTCTGCCGTTAATACTTTTTAAAAAAGTATTAACGGTAATATATCCTAATATTCCTTTTGAATTTAGATTTTCAATTCCTATTTGAAAAAATGGTATGTATAAATCCGGATGCCCAGTCTTAGCAACTTCAATTTTTTTTAGTTTTTTTAATGTTTCAGTGTCCATGTTTCTTGAACAAACATAGGGAGGATTTCCTATTATGATGTCAAAACCATTTGATAATCCTATTTTTAGGTTTTTTTCACGCCAATTAAATTCCAAAGAGTTTCCTTGATGAAGATTGAATTTAAAATATTCTGAATCTTCTCCATATTCTATTGCTAATAAACTTAATAAAATTTTAGATCTTTCGACACTATGTTGTTCTATATCAATGCCAAAAATATTATTTTCAAAAATTTCATAAAAAGATTTATTAGTTTTCTTATGAATTTTTTCGGCAGCGGTTAGTAAAAAGCCACCGCAGCCACAAGAAATATCTCCAATTTTCAGCAGAGGAATTTCACTATCGTTTTTTTTTTCAAAAGTTTTTTCTACAATAAAATCTCGGATAAACTTTGGAGTATATACAGCACCATTTAAAATCTTTGTAGATGGTGAAATTACAAATTCAAAAGCCTCAATAAGTTCTTCAAAATTATTTATTGATCCTAAATTATTAAGTTCTAATAAAT
>NZ_QEHP01000011.1:0-8361 GCF_003094695.1 Chryseobacterium sp. HMWF035
TATCCCGAAAAACCTTCGGTAAACTTCCCTAATTGGATAAATTAAAAAAAACACCATAATTTATTGAAATTTAAAGATTTATCGTCGAGTTCACGTTATTTTTAATATCATTTCGATTATCAGCAGTGAGCAGTTCCGCCCTGAAGACCGTCCGAAACAGCTTTCTCTGTTTGATGAAGAATTTGAAACCGAAAATAATATTTTTGCCTCTATTAAAATCCGGAACAGCAAAATCTCTCCGAGCGGCTCGACAAAACAGGTTGTAGAAGCCTATGAGTTTCTTGCCCGGTTCAAAATGGGATGGTATAAATCGGTCAATTCAAAAGGAAAAGAGATTAGAACCTTTGGTGGGCTGATCTCAACTCCTAGTTATGACCAACGTGGTTTTACAAGCTTTCTCATCAGCAGCTACTGGCTGAAAAAGCTGATGATTATTCCCGAATACAACTACATCCTTTACAATCTGGTGTATAATATCAGAAACAACAAGCATATTATTTTTGCCATCTGGCTTTCAAAACTTCCCGAAGACGGAACCATGATGAAACTTTCTTCATTGAACAAAAAGTTTGGACTGAACTATAAAACCGCTAATGATTTTTGCTTCAAGTTTCTCAAAACGGCAAAAATAAACTTCAATAGGTACAATAACCTTTCATTTAATTATCATTATAAAGGTGATTTTATTTTCATTCATCCTTTTTATACCAAGATGATTAGCGGTACAGATATACCGGAGAATACAACAGAAAAGTCAAAAGTTACAAGGAGGCTCTATTATTTCAGTAAAAGATATGGTCTGGAGCAGCGCGAAATGCTTCAATTTTCCTACCAATACAAAACGATTCCACAAACCCGTCAACTGATAGAAAAGGCTTTCAGTGAATTTATAAGGATTAACAGGCTGAAAGGGACAAAATCCACGAATTATCAGGGAACGGCTTTTTTAAACAAAATACAGGAACTTATTTTACAGCTATACAGGGAAACAAAAATGGGGGAAATACTGCCTAATGGTTATCCCGTGATTCTCTGATTTCGGAATTGCGCTCATCCGTATTTCGGATTTGTACTCATTCGGAATTCGGAATTGCACTCGCTGAAGTTAAGGAATTGTTAAAATTTGGTTTTTTATGATGCTGATTTCGGAATTGCACTCATTCCGATATTGTAAAGCCAGTGAAAATGACAGATACGCTAAAAAGAAATGATGAAAACAGAGTTCAATTCGGATTTGCGCTCATGCGGTAAAGTGCATCTTTTCGGAATTGCGCTCATCTGTATTTCGGATTTGCGCTCATTCGGAATTCGGAATTCCACTCATTTGAAAATCAGTGCAAACGCTTTGTGACAGGCAGATACCACGAGCTGTTAAAAGTTTATTTAAAAGATAATAAAAGTCTTTTTTTTTATTAAAAGGGAAATCCAGGGTAAAAAATTGCTTTAAAAAGAAAAAAAATGAATTGCGAAAAAATCAAACAAAAAGTCGGAGTCCGGACGGTTTTGGAATCCTTCAATTTTTTTCCGGCGAAAGAAAACGGGAAAACTGCCTTTTATTTTGCGTTGGATAGGGAGGAAAAGATTCCCAGCCTTTTTGTCGATTTTATTAATAACAAAGCTTTCGATTTCGGAACAGGAAAGAGTTATGATGTCATTTCTATTGTTCAGCAGGTGAACAAGTGTACTGTTTCGGAAGCTTTGAAATACCTCTCAAAATTTGATTTTTCAATACAGGATCAAAAACAAAAGGAAGAGATCAGAACACGGCCTCATTACAGGATATTGGAAGTAAAAAGAATCGGGCATCCGGTTTTAATTCAATATCTTAAAATGAGGAAAGTTTATCAACAGAGAGACTTGGTTAAAGAGCTGCATTATCAATTAAACGGAAAAAAATATTTTGGAATTGGGTTTGAAAATAATTCGGGCGGGTTTGAAATCCGTAATTCGTATTCAAAAATCTGTTTGGGAAAAAAAGATGTGACTTTGATTCAGGGAGAAGAAAACAATAAAGAAATCACGGTATTTGAGGGCTTTATAGATTATCTGACCTTTAAGAATATAGAAAAGACAAAAAATTCCGATTATCTGATTCTTAATTCTACGGTAATGCTTTTCAAAGCAATAAAAACACTTGGTGAATACGATAAAATTTACCTGTTTCTTGATAATGATTCTAATGGAAATATCACTAAAAACAAAATATTAACGAAACATAAACATGTAGAGGACTGTTCTCTAGTTTATCGAGATTTTAAGGATCTTAATGAGTGGTTTTGCCAAGGATATATTGAGTAACTGGTTCTTTGAATGGTCATCTTTGTAAGTGAGTTTGTTTAGAATCACTATATTTGAAATGAAAACTTTTCCAACAATCATCATTTTTTGAGTCTCCTTTACGAGGAGGCTTTTTTGCTGATTGTGAAGCTTATAAAGATATTTTAATGTCAAATAATTTATGTAACCTCATTTTATTGGCTACCACAAGTGCTTTATTATTAAGATTTATATACCTAATTTTTTCAGCTTCTTCAACTAACAAAAATATAAAACCTTCAATAAAAACTGTTAATTTTTAGAATTCCGGTCTTGAATGTTGATGACGATCTTAAGAATAAACTTCAAAATCACATCAATACAAGGAAAAATCCAATTATTCATTATTGTTTTAGATCATTCCAGGGTTAAATATCACCTATTCAATTCATATATATAACTGTGGTTTTTCACTTTTTACTGTAGCAAATGTAGTACAGGTCATTCACTCAAAAAAATCTTTTTGGGTTTCTACAAAAATTCTTTCCACTGCGCTCCAACAATTTTTCCAGACACTCCTGAATCCTTTGGACAAAAAGATTTCGGAGCCTTCATTTCACTTTGTTCCATTTCGGTTTTAAGTGCCTGACCCTGTACTATGGTCATTTAGCAAAGAAAAAGTCGGAACCTCAGTTATACGAATCAAACAGTCGCTCTTTAACATAAGAATAATCAAACAAAAAAATAAATAATGCTTTTCCCATTGGAAAAGGTGAAAAGAAAGAAGCCGAGTGTCCTCGATACCGAATCAAATCACTCGAAATTTTACAACTGAAAAAAAGTAATGCTTAACAATTAAAACAAAATATTATGAACACTATTGTCGGTAGAATTACCAGAAACGCAGAAATCAACACATTAAAAAACGACAGACAGGTCGTGAATTTTTCAGTAGCTATTAACGACAGCTACAAGACCAAGCAGGGAGAACGCAGGGAACTGACCACGTATTACAATTGTTCGTACTGGATAAGCCCGAATGTTGCCAAAATCCTTACCAAAGGAACGGTGGTAGAATTAACAGGCAGGGCAAGCTCAAGCGCATGGATAGGTAAAGACGGTGAAATCCGTTCAGGATTGAATTTTCATACTTCATACATTCAGGTTTATGGAGGTGGAAGAAATGTTGAAAGTGAACCGAAGCAAAACGCAACGCAAGAATCAAACAATCCTTTTGCAGGGGATACGGATGATGATTTACCATTTTAATAATTAACCCAAGATTACCTTAAAAAAACGTATGGAATCACAATATAATTTTCAGATGAAATCCCGAAATGACCGAACAGAATGGGAGCAGGTAGCAATATACTTCAAAATCCATTGTGACAGGACAACAGCGATACACTATGCAAGAAGCTTGTCATTGAAATTTAACAAGGAAATCCGATTGACACAGGGTGCAGACCCAATGAAAACAAGTGGAACATACATCTATGAAAATCCCTGACTATGAAAACAAAATCAAAAACCGAAGCCAAAAAACTGGCAAAAGCTTACAGCTATAATAAAGATTACACAGATGTACCTGTATATGTTATTTATTGTAGCCGAACAGAAAAATATTATGTAGACACCAACGGCTTAATACGGCTTTGGGAAAAGCTTATCGGCTACTACGTGAACGGGGTTTATACCTCTGAGAAATAGAATTTATAACATAAAAAAACAAAAAAATGAAACGATCTGATATACCAACGGAATATTTACTTGTAAAAGCAAAGACCAACAGTGAATGGGATGCTTGCGATTTTGCCATTATCAACATTACAGGGGAGTGGAAACAAACCCAAAAGAAACGCCTTGAAGTTATAAAAATCATTGAAACTGATGAAAATATAAAGTCTCTAAACTATTTCGATACCCATGTGGAGTTCTTTAGATTTTCGAAAGTATATTATCCTGTGGTTGAAGAGTGGCTCTCTGAGAGAAACAGAGTTTTCATTGAATTAGAGAAAGAGGATTTAAAAGAACTGAAACAACCTAAAAATAGTCTGTGTCATTACCAGATGCAGATATCTAAGGATGGAAATGCCATTTATAAAGCCTATGGAAAGCATACGGAAGAAGAATTTAGGACGGTGGAGTTTTCATTATGGGAACTTATAGACTTCAATACTCATTTAGTAATTAATCCATAACCCAACAAATTATGCAAACCAATTTTTTCAATCAGATAGCCAAAATGGATATTAATAGTAAGTTGATACTAACCATTGTCAAAGCAAACGAAAGCCAAATAGTGGCTTCCATATTAGTACAAAATGATGGATGTGGAGATAAAGCGAAAAATATCATTCCACCTCTTAACCTCAAAGGAACGGCGGACGAACTTGATGCCGAATTTTTTGAACACATTAAAGCCCCATTAAAAACCGCTTCGGGACTGATGGTCGGTATGGAAAGCTTTATGAAGCAATTAGAGGAAGCCAAAAAGCAGTCGGCAATGGAAAAAGAAAAATCCGATAAGGAAAAGAAGGAAAAAGAAGCCAAAGAGAAAAAGTATAAGGATGCTTTTCAAAAAGCCGAAGAACTCGAAAAAGATGGCAACTACAAAGGTGCATGGTCAGCACTTCCAAAGGTTTCAGAATGTCCCGACTATGCGGAAACTATCCGAAAAAAACAGGATGAGTACGAAAGACACTTTGCCCCAAGCCTGTTTAATACCGTAAGTGTAGAAAATATCGAACAAAAACAGGAACAAGAGCATGAAGAGGAACAAGAACAGGAACAAAATTTTCAACCTTAAAAATCAACAATTATGTTACTTGCAACCCAATTAGAAAGAGTTTTTATCCTGAAAGATAACGGACAGGAAATTCGATTGACAGACCCCGAACCCAAATGGAGCGTTGAAGCGGTAATGAATTTTTACGCCAATACCTATCCAATTTTAACAACTGCAAAAGTATCTGCACCACAAATCAAAAATGACACAGTAGAATACCATTTTGAAAGTGTAATGGGAACGAAAGGCTGATAAAATTTTGTGGTTGGGTTTTCAGTAATCTTCTTTACATCCAACCACTATTTACCAAATATCAATCACTAAATTATGATGAATGCAACGAAAAATTATATCGGGAAAAATACAGCTTCCCGAACAGCAAAGACAAAAGCAACTGCACAGGCAGTTGGGAGAGTTCGCCCATTGGATGCAAAGACCAAAGGATGCAGGCGAAATACAGAAAGACAAAATGAAAGCAGTGCCGATAGCCATGCTACCCATGCTTTTCTAAAATGCTCATTTCTGCCTAAACTGAAAGACACACCATATATACAGGATGCGACGAAAACAGGCAAAATGGAAAGGGATTTTTACCAGTCCCTTTCCCAATTGGCTGAACATTACGGAATCACACCTGCACTTTCAAAACATTTAGGTTTTCCTTACAATATTGCTTTTGCTTTAGAGGATATCAAAAAGCAGTTAAAAATTAAGATAAAAAATTGGGAAAAAATCCGTTTGGTACAGGATAAAAAGAAAACTTATTTTTTGAGCGAAGAAAGATATAATACTGGGGCTATATTGTATTACATTCCGATAATTCCACTGTACCGACTATCTAAAAATCCCAATTATAAAAAAGCGACACAACTTTTGCAATCCGTCTGCTCATATTTGTATCACATCGCAGATGTTCCCTATTACAGACAACAGGAAAGCTACCTGTGTTGGATGTACGAAATGATTTCGGAGTGGCTCATTGATGATGAAACCGAAGATACTCCTGAATATTTACGTGAAATAAGGCAAAGTGAGTGGATTGGTGACTATATGGAGCAAAAAATATTCAATCATCAGAATCTAATCCGATTTAAACAGAGAATCAATCGTTTTGAAAATAGAGATTCCTTTGAAACCGATTGTCTTTTATTAGCTTGTGATACCCTTGCCCTCTATGAAATGTTTCCTGATGCTACTATTTACAGGAATATTCAACGAAGAGAAACAAATACAGATGACGAAGACTACTACGAAGATTATCATGAAAGAACCATCACAATGGAAAAATATGTTTCGTTCTGTGCAGATGATAAAGGAATATTATTTCAGACTTTATTTGATTCTGTTAATGCTGAATTTCAGGAATGTACGGAAATAGAAGAACCAAGCACCCAAAAAAGGTTTGACGGAACAAATGTCAGCAATAATAACCTTGATTTTGAAAATTGCATTTTTCCCCTGATTGAAAGATTAATTGACATTTTAAACAACATTTAAATTATATACCATTTAAAATATAACCCCATGAACGATATAACCCATCATTTCGGAACACTGTATCATCCCGTTTCAGCACTGGTTATTTATCAGGCTGACGATGATGATAATTGGGACACCTATGTGGAGCATTTTGATATGGATAAAGATGGAAATCCTATTAATGCCCACCCTTTAAGCGAAAGAGAAGCCAAAATATTGGCAAAGTCCCTTAATACGAAAAAAGAAAAAAATAAAGCATTTCTGAAACCTGAAAGTATTCTGCCTACCAATATTTTATATATCAACCCAACCGAAAAAGGCTCAGTAATATGGTATACCAAAGCCAGGAAAACAAAGCTCTTTTTCACTGAATCCCTTGAAATTCCTAATGGTACGGCATCCATTCCCGCAATGCTGTGGGTGGCTTCAAAACAGCATCTTACTGTATTTACCCTTATTTCAGACAAAAGACCCACAGAAAAAACAGCATTATACCATGCTCCTTTTTTTAATGTGTATGAAAACGGAAACGTCTGTATGGGAACAGTCAATGTAGACATTAAAAAATCGGCTTCGGTTGAAGAATTTATTCGCGCTTGGGAACACTATTTTTTTAACAGTAAGTTCAGCCATTTAAACAATCACAACCCTACCAATGGCAACTGTGTAAATATGTGGAAAGAACTTATGGATACAGAAAAACCGTTTCCGAAAGAAATATTGAAAAAGACCAATAAAATACTTAAAAATATACTGCCATGACAAGTGAAAAAACAAAAGTCCATTTTACAGACAATTACCTGATTAATCCTACCAATCCTGTAACCATTAATCTAATTGGTGCAGGAGGAACAGGCTCAAAAGTATTGACAGCATTAATGGAAATGAACCACAACCTGATTCAGTTGGGACATGCAGGATTGTCCGTACGACTTTGGGATGATGATCTCATTACAGAAGCTAATTTAGGGAGACAGCGTTTTGCCGAATCAGAAACAGGATTATACAAGTCTGTTGCCTTAATTAATCGTGCTAACCGTTGGATGGGAACAAACTGGAAAGCAGAAACACAAAAATTTAAACTTAGTGAATCAGAAAAATTTTCTGAAAATATAACAGCAAATATTTACATATCCTGTGTTGACAGTGTGAGTGCAAGATTTGAAATAGCGGATATATTAAAAAGGCTGAATACAGGCAGATATTATGCTAACCGTCCGTTATATTCCTTAGATTTTGGAAACAGCAAAAATACAGGTCAAACAATATTGTCAACCATTGGAACAATCAGACAACCCAATTCCGAGAAATATGAAACGGTAGATCATTTACCTTTTATCACCGATGAGTTTGGGGACTTATTAAAACAATCCGAAGAGTCCGATGATACACCAAGCTGTTCATTGGCAGAAGCACTGGAAAAGCAGGATTTGTTTATCAACTCAACATTGGCACAAATGGGGAGCTCTCTATTGTGGGGTTTATTCAGGAACGGATTAACAGAAAACAGGGGATTTTTTCTTAACCTTAAAAATTTTCATTCCCAACCTATAAAAATTGGATAATTTTTGCCGCCTGAGAAAAATCGGGCTGCAAAAATGCATTTCCTCCCTTTGGTCGGAAACGCATTTTTGCGGAAAGCGGTGCAACCCCATTTCTAAAACATTACCGAATGTTAGCCGGGTATGTTTTTGAAAAAAGGTTGCGGGATTGATTTATAGTAATTAATTCCCAATTAAATAGTTGTTCCTTAGAATTGCAATAATGTTTTGATTTTCAATACACTGTAATTAAAGTATGTTCAAAATCATTGTAAAAAATTGCAGAAAATCGTATTT
>NZ_QEHP01000012.1:0-34922 GCF_003094695.1 Chryseobacterium sp. HMWF035
GTTGATCTCCACCAGTGCTTTTGTCCTCTTCGGATTAACGTGCATAATTTATTAAAATATATCCTGAATTTCACCAACTATTTTTCAGTACATTACCTCAATTTTCATATTAAAAACTTTCTTTCCAGCTTTTAATCAGTTCAGAAAACTTGTGATTTCCGAAAGTTTTATTTCTTATTTTCCCCACAGAAAATATCCCTTTTTCATCTGAAATCAGTAAAATTTCTTCGGCTTTCTGAGACTCAAACGCGATGATCTCGTGTTCCTGTATGTCTGCAAGATTATTTTTATGCAAAAACGTTACAAAATTTTCCATAAGCGGCGAAATGTAAGCTCCTTCTGTCTGTTTCGGAATTTTGATCACATCGCCTTCCAAAAACAAAAGATTCCCGAAAGTTGTACGTGCAATTCTTTTATTCGGGTTTAAAAGGATAACGTCATCAAGGTCATTTTCCTGTGCGTAAATCCCTCCGTAAATATTTTCCGGACTGTGAACCCTTATATTGCTTAAAAGATTGTTATTAACGTTTATTTCCTTAATCAGATCCAGTTCAAGATTTCTTTCGTGCAGCGATAATACATCTTCAGTCTCGGTAATCTCATAAAAATAGGAAACTGAGGATTTAGACAAAGTAATTCCGCCTGAATTTCTGAAAACCTGAAAATTTATGATTGCATTCTGAATATTTTTCCCTTCAATAACTTCTTTCTGAAATAATGTCTGAAAAAATTCAAGTGTGTAGGTTAATGGAATATTCAGCCTCATTTTTCTCATGGAAGCCATCAGGAAGAAATAGCATTCTTCATCCATGATTAATTTTCCGTTTCTGATAAAAAAAGAAACCTTCACTGCATCGCCCAAAAGAAAGGCTCTGTTCTTCACGTTGATTTCGTCTGATGTAAAATATTGATTTTCCAATGTAATCTGATTTGTTTATAAAAAAATAATGAACGATAAATCGTTCATCAGTTTTATTATTCGGCATTGCCTACATTTATTTAGGCAGCTCCTAATTTAATTCTAAGATTTTCGATAAGATTTTCCCAATACATTGCATTTTCTTCCTCATCGCCTTCTTCGCAGAAATCTGTAATATTAAGAGACAGGTCTTCCGTAATATCATCAATGGTGATCGTCATTTCAAAGAAATTTTTGGTTCCTTCGTCTTCTTCCCATCTGAAACGCACAAAACCTTCAGGCTTATATCTGATTAAAGTAGCCTTCTCAGAAGGACCTCCACCCCAACTGAAAAAGAAATCATCACCTTTCTCTGTTACCTCATCTGCAAACCATTCAGACAACCCCTCTGCAGTTGCCAGATATTCGTACAATATCTCTGATAAACAATGCATTGGAAATTCGTAATGGACTTTATGTTTAGCCATATAATCTTTGTTTTAATCGTCCCGCAATATATAAATTAATTTTTTTATTACACAAAAATGTGTTTATTTTTTTACATAATCTTCATGATATTTGTCAGAGATTTTTAAATACGTGTTTAATTATTCTTTTAACATAATACTTCTGTTTTGTGGTATCAAAAAAACTCGTCGAATGAAGAGCCTGGTTTTATTAATTTTCATTCAGGACGTCAAGAATAACTTTGCATCCTTCTTCTATTTCTTCCTTTGAAATGGTAAGCGGCGGAGAGATTCTCAGATATTCATTTCTGTAAAGCTGCCAGAAAACAATGAGGCCTTTTTCCATACATCTTTTGGCTACGTCTAAAGTATATTCGGGAGATCCGAGATTTACAGCCAGCATGAGACCTTTTCCGTTAATATTTTTTATTTTGGGATGAACCAGAAGGCTTCTGTATAATTTCTCTTTTTCTTCCACTTCATTCATCAGACCGCTTTCCAGAACTTCTTTTAAAGTTGCATAACTGGAAGCTGCGATAAGCGGATTTCCTCCAAAGGTCGTAATATGACCTAATTTCGGAGAATGAGACAGTGTTTCCATAATTTTGCGCGAACTCATAAAAGCACCAACAGGAACTCCTCCTCCCATTCCTTTTCCCATAACAAGAATATCCGGAACAATGCCGAAATGTTCAAAAGAAAAAAGTTTTCCCGTTCTTCCGAATCCCGGCTGAATTTCATCCAGAATTAATAACGCGCCGACTTCTTCACATCTCTTTTTTAGTTTAATTAAATAATCATCATTAGGAACTAAAAATCCGGCTGCTCCCTGAATGGTTTCTAAAATAACGCAGGCCGTTTTCTCGGTAATTTTATCGAAATCTTTTTCGTTGTTAAATTCAATGAAGGAAACCATTGGCAATAACGGACGAAATTCTCTCTTATGAAATTCGTTTCCTGATACACTTAGCGCACCGTGTGTATTTCCGTGGTAAGAATTTTTAAAAGAAACAATCTCTTCTCTTCCGGTATATCTTTTTGCCAGTTTCAGACTTCCGTCGATCGCTTCTGCGCCGCTGTTTACCAGATAAGTAATTTCTAACGGATCAGGAGTAGCTTCCGCCAATAATTTACATAAAGCGACCGGCTTTTCTTGGGCATATTCTCCATAAACCATCACGTGAAGGTATTTTTCTGCCTGCTCTTTTATTGCATCTACCACTTTTGGATGAGAATGTCCTAAAGTATTGGCAGAAACTCCCGCCACAAAATCCAGATATCTTCTTCCGTCTTTACCATAAATATAACTTCCTTCCGCCTTCTCTACTTCAAAACCAGCCGCAAACTTTGTCGTCTGAGCCTGATATATAAAAAAATCCTTTTGCATTTCCATTGTTCCAAAATTTTAGCAAAACTATAAAAGATTCGGCAAACACCGAAATGAAACGGACAGAATAAAAAAATTGCCCGCAGAAAACTGCGGGCAATACCACCAAATCACAAAATATTAATATAGTTTCATATATTCTTAGGTAAATATATAGAAAAAAAACAATTAAAATACACATTCAATAAAAAATATTTACATTCAGTAGCAACATCGCAAATCAATTCAACAAACCATGAAAATTTATTAATTGAAAAACCGAATAGTCATGAGGCTTTCCGCTTCACAGATTTTTGAATAAAACACTTTAAAAAAGTTTATTTTTTTTAAAGAAAATATGATCTACCGACTTGTTTCAGGGAGTTTTATAAAAATAAATCACCATTTTAAATGAATAAAATGGTGACTATTTATATTTTTCGGCTTTTTAGCTTAAAAAAAATACGAATTATCTTCTTACACGTTTCGGCTTTTTCGCTTCTTCTTTGGCTTTAGCTTTTTCTACTGCTTCCTGAGCTTTATTATAAAGTGTATTGTCGGCTTCGTATTTCACTTCCTCATAATTCGGTGTATCCACGAGGATATCCCGCCATTTGAGAATCCGGTCTTTGGTATTCCAGTTGAAATCCGGAAACTTCCGCCTTTCGGGTTCTATCATACTCATAGGATAGGTATCTGATGCCGCTCCGATATTACAGGCAACAACATACAACATTTTTTCCTCAAAAATAGCATCAATAATACCGCAGGAAGTAAGAGAAATCCCGATTCTTTCCTTTTCCTTCGTCTGCTCGTTTTCATCATCGGAGTAGGTAATTGCCTGAGCATTTCCGATTACTTTTGCTTCTTTGATATTGTTATCTTCTCCGTAATAAACCGTCATGAGTTTACCTTTCACCTGATTGAATTCGTCTTTCATATTCAGGGAATCTACTTTGCTGATGGCAAAAGCATTTCCGAGAACCTTCAGAGAATCTATATTTTCTTTTTGGGTATTGAAATAGGCTTCAACTTTATCTCCGGTTACCTGTTTTCCGTTGCTCCAAAGGATTGGATTGGTATACATGTGAAGAACTCCGTCCGTTTCATTGAAAGCGATGGAATCTGCTCTTCCCTGTGCATTGGATTTGTAAAAACGACCTTTCTTATACGCCCTAAGAAAACTTTTCTTCACCTTAATATCTTCAGGATCCGGTTTTTGAAAAGAAATAATTTTTTCTGCCGCAAAGTACATCGAATCTTTTTCCAGAGCTTTTACTGCATACGGATTTTTGGTCATCATGGCAGAATCTTTCTTTTCGTAAATTTCTCCGTAACCGCCTTTTATAAATCTTCTTTCGTTCGGATCATCCAGCGTTACATTTCCTGTCGCTTTTCCGAATCCGGACAACTGGTTGTAATACATTTCATCTCCGGTAAGAATTTTATCGTTATAATATACTCTGGAGTTTTTGTATAAGAAAGCTTCCTTCGTATTCGTATTGTAATTTCCTTTATCGGTAACGATTCGGTTTTTAGGATTTTTCTTGTTGATGATTGTTGTCGGCCCGTTGATGTTTACAATGTTCGTATTCTGGTTCTGAACCACATTATCTCCTTCCAGAATGTACTGGGCATCTTCTATTTTCACTCTTCCCGAAAGATCAATCGTTCTGGTTGTAAGAAAATAGGTTGCTGTTTTGGAATACGTTGTACTTTTTCCGTCGTTAATGGTTCCTCCGGTATTGTAATATGCCTGATTGGAAAGTCTGTCGTAATACATGGTTTCCGTTTTTATCACCGTTCCTTTCGGATCGGTAAGAACTACATTTTTTCGGGCAATTCCTTTTTGTGTATTTCCGTCATACTCCATTTCATCGGCTGTAATTACTGAACCATCGGCGTTCTGCAGTTTTACATTCCCGATTGCTTTAATGAAATTCTGTTCTTCATACACAATCACAAGATCCGCATTCAGCAAAGAACCCTGATGCGAAAACTGTACATTTCCCACGAAGTAATTATTCCCGTCGTATTTATCATCCTTTCTTAATTCATCGGAATGGATGTGCTTCACTTTTTCAGCAGGCGGAGCATTCTTTTTGGGAGTGGTATTGGTAAAATAAGGATCTTTTTGCAGAGGTTTCGGCTGATCCTGTGCAAATAGAAATGTTGAAACAGAAACTAAAAGTAAAACAAATAGCCTCATGAATTGATTAATCATTCTTCGTGCCATAAAAATACAGCGAATGGGAATCAATTTTTACGCCAAATGCCTGTTCAATTGCTTCTTTAATCCCTTGAATTCTCGGATCACAAAACTCGATGATCTCTTCAATTTCCTTATCTGAATCTTTTTTGTACACGACTAAATGATCGTGCTGTTTATCAAAATAAGATTTTTCGTAAGAGGAAGAAGTGAGTGTTTTTTCTCCGAACTGATGCTTACGGATGAGTCCTGCATCAAGGAAAATTTCAATTGTATTGTAAATTGTTGCTTTGGAAACGTGGTATTTTTTCTGCAACATTAAAAGGTACAGATCATCCACATTGAAGTGGTGATCCATACCGTATATTTCTTCGAGTATTGTATATCGTTCAGGAGTGTTTCGGAAACCTTTTTCCAATAAATAGTTTCTTAAAACATCCTTTATCAGCGCAATATTTTTTTCTTTTTGTATCGTATCCATCAAAAAATTTATCTACAAATTTATTGATTTTTATTTAAATAAATATTGTCATACTGTGTTAAAGAATTTAACCTTTGTGGCGGATAAATTCGCACTGCTCGATTTTGGATTTTCCAACGCAGTCTTCAGTCATAGGCGCAGATTCTACCACAACGTTGTGGGAAGTGATTCCCCATGCTTTAAAGTCATCGCTTCCGATATATTTCACGAAATTGTAAATGTTAAGGATGATTTTCTCTTTAACCGTAAGAAGAATATCGTTGATATAGGTATTGTCTATAATCACGTATTTCAGATCCGGCGGAATATTATGCGCTCTTAATGACGGATGGCTGCTTCTTGAAGGAATTGTTCCGTCTGCCATTAAATCTCTGAGAACCATATCGAAATAATCGTTAATTCTTCGGTCTATCTTAAATCCTAACATGAAGTTAATCTTATAGATCGTTCCCGGAAGAACTTCATCTACCGCATATTTAAAAGTATATGGATCTTCCTGATTGGTAATGCTTAAGATAAAATAATGATCGGCTCTTTTCGGCTGCTTTTTGATGATTGAATAAATAATCTTCGATTCGATCTCATCATTTCTCTTCGCACGGCTTAAGTATGCCAAGTTAGTTGCATATTTAGGAATCGTTTCATCAAGCTTCATATCTTTAATGATCGGAATATAGGTCTCAAGCTTAATAAATTTGATGAATTTTGTTTTAATAGATCTTCCGTTGTACCATGCATACATACAGATTCCTATAGATCCAGCCAATACGACTGTAATCCATCCTCCTTCCATGAATTTGATTACGTTTGCACTAAAGAAACCTAATTCGATTGCCATATAAACAAACGCAAAAACAAGGATTAAAACTTTGTTTACTCTATGTTTCAACAGCCAGTATACCAAAAGAATCGTGGTCATCAACATGGTTACCGTAATGGATAAACCGTAAGCTGCTTCCATTTTCCCTGATTCTCTGAAGTGAAGAACCACCACAATACAGAACAATAAAAGCCCCCAGTTAATTCTTGGGATGTACATTTGTCCTTTTACCCCAGAAGGATAATCAATTTTCTGGTTAGGCCATAAATTTAACGACATTGCCTCTGAGAAAATGGTAAATGATCCTGTTATCAAAGCCTGACTGGCAATAATTGCAGCCGCTGTAGCCAGAATAACTCCCGGAACCACCATCCATTCTTCCATGATACCGAAGAAAGGATTCACTACCGAAAAGCCGGGTTTACCGTTATTGGTTAAAAGCCATGCTCCCTGTCCCAAATAATTTAAGATCAGCATTACTTTTACAAATGCCCAGCTTACCCGGATATTTTTGGCACCGCAGTGTCCTAAGTCGGAATAAAGCGCTTCCGCTCCGGTTGTACAAAGGAAAACAGCTCCCAAAATTACAATCGCGCTCGGAGAGTTGGCAATAAGCTTGTACGCATAGTAAGGATTGAAAGATCTTAAAATTTCAAGATTTTCGCTTAAATGAGACAATCCTAAACCTCCTAAAACCAGAAACCAGATCACCATTACCGGTCCGAAGAACTTCCCGATAAAGCTTGTTCCAAACTGCTGAACCACGAAAATAACAATCAGAATCGCGATCGTGATAGGAACAACCGGAGTATCCGGATTATAAATTTCAAGACCTTCGATCGCAGACATTACCGTAAGCGAAGGAGTGATTACCCCATCTGCAATAAGCGCAGCCGCTCCTACAATAGCAATAAGATACAGCCAGCCTTTTTTAAGATTTTTTACCAGAGAAAAAAGTGCTAAAATACCCCCTTCTCCTTTGTTGTCTGCTCTAAGAGCAATGATTACATATTTAATTGTCGTCTGAAGAGTAAGCGTCCAGATAATACAGGACAACGCCCCTTCGATGTACTCATTGAAAGGCATCGTACTTCCTTCTCCTCTTGCGTTAACAATCGCTTTCATTACATAAAGCGGTGAAGTACCGATATCTCCGAAAACAATTCCGAGAGACACTAAAATTCCAATGAAAGAAAGCTTTTTTATGTCAAAATGATGACCGCCTTCTGTAACTTCTGCCATACCAGCTAATTTAATTTTTAAACGCGCAAATTTAAGCCAAATTTACATCCCCATGAATTTTTCTTCATGAATATAATAAATGAAAAAACTTCCTTTCGGAAGTTTTTCTCTATAATCGTGTAATTACTTAACGTACATTGCTTTTTTAATCTCTTCTTTCACTCTTTCAAGTTTCGGGAACCACTCTGCAAATAAAGCCGCAGAGTAAGGAGCAGGAGCATCAGGAGTTGTAATTCTCTTGATCGGAGCATCCAGATAATCGAATGCTTTCTGCTGAACCATATAGGTAATTTCAGACGCTACAGAACCAAATGGCCACGCTTCTTCCAAAACAACCAGTCTGTTTGTCTTTTTAACGGATGCCAAAACAGTATCATAATCCAACGGACGAACGGTTCTAAGATCGATAACTTCTACAGAAATACCTTCTTTAGCCAAATCTTCAGCAGCCTGAATAGCCAGCTTCATGATTTTTCCGAAAGAAACCAACGTTACATCAGAACCTTCTCTTTTGATATCTGCTTTCCCGATAGGTAAGTAGTATTCTTCTTCAGGAATTTCCATTTTGTCTCCGTACATCTGCTCAGATTCCATGAAAATTACCGGATCATTATCCTGAATCGCTGTTTTCAATAATCCTTTCGCATCATAAGGGTTTGAAGGAACGACTACTTTTAATCCCGGACAGTTGGCATACCAGCTTTCGAAAGCCTGAGAGTGTGTTGCTCCCAACTGACCTGCAGAAGCTGTAGGACCACGGAAAACGATCGGGCAGTTCCACTGTCCTCCACTCATCTGACGGATTTTTGCAGCATTATTGATAATCTGATCAATCCCCACCAAAGAGAAATTGAAAGTCATAAATTCTACAATCGGTCTGTTACCATTCATTGCAGCTCCCACAGAAATCCCTGCGAAACCAAGCTCAGCAATTGGTGTATCGATTACTCTTTTAGCACCAAATTCATCCAGCATTCCTTTTGAAGCCTTATATGCACCGTTATATTCTGCAACTTCCTCCCCCATTAAATAGATGGATTCGTCTTTACGCATTTCCTCGCTCATTGCCTGTGCAATTACCTCACGAAAAGTATATTCTGCCATATTTATTTGAAAAATTTAGAGTACAAAAGTAGTGTTTTTTTATTATTTACATAACAAAAACGACATTTCATTTAATGAAATGCCGCTTATTAATTTTTATTTAATCCGGTTAATTAACTTTCTGCCAGGTCTGTGATCTTCCGATGAAAGATAAGCCAATATATCCTCTCACATTCAGGTTATCGCCGCTTCTTGTGATCGTACACTTATACGTTTTTCCTGTTTTAGGATCTGTAATGGTACCTCCAGTAAATTCATCACCGTCTTTTTTAAGACCTCTGATGATTTCCATTCCCTGAATAGGCTTGTTTTTTCTGTCGTCTTTACATGCCGTACAGTTCGGATTAGCCGGTTTTATCAGTAACTGAGTGATCTTCCCGAAGTACTGATCTCCTTTTTTATAGATCTCAACAATAGATTTTGCCTGTTTTGTTTCATCATCTATGGTTTTCCATTTTCCTTCAATCTGTGCAAAAGACATTACTCCAACTAATGAAAGCGCGAAGGTTAATAATAATTTTCTCATATTTCTTATAGTTTTAATTTCAATAAAATAATTTCGTTGTCTATCTATTGCTAAAAGTATAAATTTATTTTAAAATAACAAAAAATTTTATTATCCTACACATAGATTGCAATAGATATACCAAACAACATAAATAAAAATTATTAAAAATAAAATTGAAAAATCAGCTTAATGATTTAATTCTGAAAGCTTTACTATTTCAAAATTACAGATGCTGTTTTACTGCATTTTTCTGTTAATTACCCTGTCCATATAATCCTGATACCACGCTTTTGCGATCTGTTTTCCTTTTTGTGCTTCCGGATTGGATTTCAACTGATCCATCATATTTTTTTCTAATCCTAGATCTGACTGATTAAAAATTCCTACAATTTCTTTTCCATCAAAACGGTAAATATAATTTCCGATGATAAACTGCTCCACTGTTCCGTCTGAATTGGCAATAATCGGCGAATACTGTCTGTCACTCACAAGACTTCTTCCCCAACTTCTGATTTTTTTATGGTAACCGATTAAATCTGCAAGCGTAGGATAAATATCAATCTGCTGTGCCAGTTCAGGATTTATGCCTTTTAAATTGTACGCAGGATTTGGGGAATAAAAGATTAAAGGCACTGCGAAACGATTCATTGTTTTATCGTATTCGGGATAATAAATTTCGTTGGTATGATCTCCTGTAAAAACAAAGATGGTATTATTGAACCACGCTTGTTTTTTAGCCGTTTCGAAATACTTTTTGATGGCATAATCGGTATATTGAATTGGTTCATGCATCTGAATTTTTCCTTTTTTAAACTTCCCGTTGTATTTCTCAGGAATTTTAAAAGGATGATGTGAAGATGCCGTGAAGACTGTTGCCATGAAAGGCTGCTTTTTTCCTACATTTTTCGCAAAATACTGTAAAAAAGGTTCATCCCAGATTGCCCATATTCCGTCGAAATCTTTATCGTTATTGTATTCTGTCTTTCCAAAATAGTGTTTGAAGCCTAAGATGTTTCCAAAGCCCAAAAATCCCATGGAACCATTCGGAGCGCCGTGATAGAAAGAAGTATCGTATCCCATTTCGTTGCAGACAGAAACAATGGACTGGATTTTCTGGTTGGAATAGGGCGAACTTGTAAAAGCGTCGGTTAAACTCGGAATTCCGGCAAGAACGGAACTCATCCCGTGAATCGACTGTCTTCCGTTAGCAAAAGTGTTCGGAAAAATAAGACTTTGTCCCGCCAAACTGTCGATAAACGGAGTGTAAGAAACGTAATCTTTGATATTTTTGCCTTTATTGAATGCTCCTGAATATTCTCTTCCGAAGGATTCTACAATAAAAATAACGATATTTGGTTTTTCTGCGACTTCTCTGTTATATTCTTTATAAGGATGGATATTCTGATCGATAAATTTCTCATCTACAAAATGAACTTCCTTAAAATTATTCGTATTTAAAGTTCGGAAAAAGGAAAATGTACTGTTCAAAACCACATTTCCCTGCGCCGGAATTTTTACGAAACGATTGGCATCTACCAGATTGATCGGTCTTGTGCTGTGTTTAAAGTCTCCACGGATTCCGCCAACAGCCAAAACAGCCGTTATGCAAAGCGTTATCACAGACCACACAAAATACGGAACCAGTTTTTCCGGCTTGTTTTCCTGAACTTTTACTTTTTTATAAAGAAAAATCCAAAGGATCATCAAACCTATAAATCCGATCAAAACAAAAGGATTCTGAGCAACGGAAGTTGTAAAAACCTTAAAAATATTGCTTTCGTGCTGCGCAACTTGCAACGCGGCAGAAGTAAGTCTCATCTGTGAAAATCTGAAATAGACCATATCTCCGAAATTCATTGCATAGGCAATTCCGTTGGTGATAAAATACAGCCAGAAAAGAAATTTCTGGTAGCTTTTTTTAGTATTGATGATGACCGGAATGATGCTCAGAAGAATAAAAAGGACATTTACATATAAAATCGCCGTTGTATCGAACGCAATCCCATGAAAAGACAGACTGAAATAATCTGAAACAGAATCGATTTTTATTAAGTCTTTATTAAAGTACCAGAATAAAAATCTTGCGATCTGATAGAAAAAATAGGCTAAAAAAATTCTGTACAAAAGCACCAGAACTTCCTGTTTTCTAAATTCTTTAAACAATTTCATGCTGCAAATTTACATTAAATTCGAATTAATTTAACAATATCTCCCTGCAACAGCTTATCAATCCACAATAATTGATGCATCGTTTAATTAACGCTTTGTTACTTTAATTTATTAATTTTGTGCCTATGAATTTTATTAAAAATAATCTTGCCAATGCCATTACCTTAGGAAATCTGCTTTCCGGATGTATCGGCGCCATTCATCTTATTTCAGGAGATTATCAGACGACTGCGGTTTGCATCGTACTTTCTCTGATTCTGGATTTCTTTGATGGTTTTACGGCAAGAGCGTTAAAGGCAAATTCCAATCTTGGGACACAACTGGATTCTTTGGCCGATATGGTGAGTTTCGGACTGGTTCCGGGACTGACGATGTTTAAAATGCTTGAACCCTTTGGAACGGATCTTTTTGGGATTACTTTACCGTTTGAAATTCAATATTTCGGATTGCTGATTACATTATTTTCCTGTTTAAGACTGGCAATTTTTAATCTGGATGAAGATCAGAAATATTATTTTAAAGGATTGAATACGCCGAGTAATACGATTCTGATTTTTGGATTATTTTACGCTTTTAAAGAAAATCAAAGCTTTGAATTTCTCCTGAATAATGAATTTGCATTAATTGTTTTAACCATAATTTCTTCCTGGCTTTTGATCTCGCCGATAAAAATGATCGCGATGAAATTCAAATCGATGAAACTACAGGATAATTATCCGAAAATAGCTTTACTGGTCGGTTCTGTTATTATTTTAGCTATCTTTAAAACTATCGGAATCCCGATGGTGATTCTTTATTATATTTTAATCTCAATTATATTTCAAAAACAACTAAAATAAATTTATGTGTTGAATAATGGACGTTTAAATCCATTTTCAAATTAACACATTCTCAAATTTTCAAATTATAAAAAATGAATTTAAAACTACATAAACCGCTTTGCATTTTTGATCTGGAAACCACAGGAACGAACATAGGCAAAGACCGTATTGTTGAAATCTGTATTTTAAAAGTAAATCCTGATGCGTCAAGAGAAAGCAAAACATGGAGGGTAAATCCTGAAATGCCGATCCCGAAAGAATGCAGCGAAATTCACGGTATTTATGATGAAGACGTAAAAGATGCGCCAACCTTTAAAGAAATTGCTCCGAAAGTAATGGAAATGATTACGGGTGCGGATTTGGGAGGTTTCAATTCCAACAGATTCGATGTTCCATTATTAGCGGAAGAGCTGCTTCGTGCCGATTTTGATTTTGATTTGAACAAATTCAAACTGGTTGATGCACAGACCATTTTCTTTAAAAAGGAACCCCGAAATTTAGGCGCTGCCTATCAGTTTTATTGCGGAAAAACACTGGAAAACGCCCATTCTGCGGAAGCGGATGTTATGGCAACTTTCGAAGTTCTTGATGCTCAGGTCGGAAAATACGATGATGTACCGAACGAAATCGCAGAATTAAGCAATTTTTCGTCTCAGAACAAATTCGCAGATCTTGCCGGGATGATTCATTTCAACGAAAACGGACAGGAGATTTTTGCTTTCGGAAAATATAAGGGACAAACGGTAAAATCTGTTTTCCAGAAAGATCTGGGCTATTACGGATGGCTTCAGAACGCTGATTTTCCATTGTACACCAAAAAGGTTTTCACGAAAATCCAGTTATCAAGCAAGTTTTAAATAATGAGTGAGCTGGTTAAATTTAAATTTTACGAAACGGCGCTTCAGGCGAACCGGGACAAACAGATTCTGGCTGAAAGCGGCATCAATAGCTTTATTGCGAACGAACAACTGATTCAGTCGGATTGGCTGCTTTCTCAGGCAGTGGGCGGAATTCAGTTGCAGGTTTTTGAAGAGGATCTTGAAAAAGCAAATCAGGCATTGAAAGATTACAGGGAAAACGAAGAATTTTCTCTGGAAGTGGAACACACCATTGCAGATCCTGAATTTGATTTCGTTTGTCCGAAATGTGGTTCTAACCATATTTACAGAGACGACAGTGCAACCAGTTTTTTCGGAATTTCGATTTTAACGAGTCATAAATTTGTCTGTTATTATTGCGGGAACGAGTTTACGCATTAATGGTTTTAGAAAGTGACGTAATGTTTTTTTAACGCAATGATTGCAATATTTTTTTGAAGGTATTGTGGATATTTTCCATTCGCAAGGGCGCTTCACTCAGCTAATGAGCTGTATATTTGTACTCCTTATTTATATAACAAAGAGGATATTGAAAAAAAACAGTACAATTCCCCTTCTCCGGAGGGGTGGCGAAAATTCGAATGAATTTTTGACGGGGTGGTCTTTTAATATGATTGATAAGTGATGATTGATAAATGATGATTTATAATCGATGAGGAATAAATTTTCTTTTACAAATAAATATTATACATTGGAAAATTCATGATTAACTCGTAGAAATTAACCGTTTCACTTCTCATAGCCACGATTGCAGCGGCATCCTTTTGTGAAGCGAAGCGGAACAAAAGATACAGCGGAAAGCGGGAAAAAGCTCCTAAAAAAGAAAGGAAGATGGAGGATGGAAGTTTATTATCGTTGAAAATAAAAATTTATTAAATAATGTGAGACTGAGATTGCTTCGCCGCATTCGCTTCTCGCAAAGACAAAATAAAAGAGTATGAAAATAATCTGTATAGGAAGAAATTACAGTGAACACGCAAAAGAACTGGGCAACGAAATCCCGGAAAGACCCGTCATTTTTATGAAGCCGGACACAGCGGTTTTAAAAGGAAATGATTTTTACATTCCCGAATTTTCAGATGATGTGCATTACGAACTGGAAGTTGTTGTTAAGATTTCGAAAGGCGGAAAATACATCCAGAAAGAAACGGCACACAAACATTATGAGGAAATCGGGCTGGGAATTGATTTTACCGCAAGAGATCTTCAGAGTGAATTAAAATCCAAAGGATTGCCCTGGGAACTGGCGAAAGGTTTTGACGGTTCTGCAGTAGTGGGAAATTTCTTTAAAAAAGATAATTTTAATCTGGATTCCCTGAATTTTTCTTTACTGAAGAACAAGGAAAAGGTACAGGACGGAAATACGAAGGACATGATGTTCACCGTTGATGACATTATTGCTTTTGTGTCGCAGTATTTTACATTAAGAGTGGGAGATCTTATCTTCACAGGAACTCCGAAAGGCGTAGGAAAAGTGGAAGAAAATGATATTCTGGAAGCTTATCTTGAAGATGAAAAGGTTCTTGACATCCGAATATTATAAGTAATTTAACATAACTTTTGGCATAATTTTCCTATCTTTAGTAGACAAAATTAAAGGTTATGGTAAATATTGTATTACCCGTAGATTTTGGGGACAAGACAGAACAGCTTTTGGAAGGAGCTGTAAAATTTGCTAAGCAGGTAAACGGCAGAATTTATTTAATTCATGTGGCACCTTCGGATATCGGCTTTGCGATCGGAGATATGGGATTTCAGTATTTTCCAGAAGTAGAGGAAAACGAGATCCGGGAAGAACTTGTTCAGCTGAACAAAATTCAGCAGAGAATTCTGGCGCATGAGGTAGAATGCGAACATATTCTGAAACAGGGAATTGCAAAAGATATTATTCTGGAACACGCAGAAGATAAAAAAGCCGATTTCATCGTGATGGGATCTCACGGAAGAAGCGGAATTTATGATGTATTCGTGGGGAGCCTAACAAAAGGGATCACGAAGGATTCTAAAGTTCCTGTTCTGGTGCTTCCGATACATGACTAAAAAGTGAAAATTTTAATCGTTAATAAAAAAGCCGACCAAATAAAAATTTGATCGGCTTTTTACTATATAACCAATTAATTAACCTTCATTTTTGTAGATTTTCGGATCGTAGTAAGGGTTCTTACCTTCCGTTGGAGAATAGTAGTCTTTATCTTTATCACCTCCTAAAGTAACTACCAAAACGTAGCACCAGTAAGTGAATAGTACGCAACAAACGATAAACAGAATCCAGTTCAAAACATTACCGAAAGTATCAAAGAAACCGAAAGACCATTTGAAAACTTTGCTTAAGAATAGAAAGAAAGACGTCATTATTTTCCTTTTTTAAATTAACTTTGTACAAATTTATAAAAAATGTTTAAATTACTTTCAAAAGAAAGCAATATTTTTTCAATTCCTGTTTATATTGGTTTTCTTCTTTTAATAGTAATAACTTTTAATTTATTGAATTTCAACACTTATGAGGGGATTATTGCCGGGATTACTTTTCTGGGAATTGCTTTGGGATATTTCTGTTTTCACAGTATTGCACTCAATTATCAGACGCATCTCCCATTATTCTTATATACATTTTTTGTTTTCGGGCTGTATCCCGGAAATTTAGACATCGGAATTGCTGTCGCGCTGCTTACCAATTCTTTTCTTTTACTGCTTTTGACAAGTACCAATGAGGACATCCGAAAAAAATCTTATGTTCTGGTAGGCTCCATTGTTGCCCTCAATTTTATTTTTCTTCCGACAACATGGCCGATGGCGGTTTTTGTGATTATCCACGTAATTGCTACTTCCGAAAGAATCGGGCTGAATATTTTCAGGTTTTTACTGGGGATTGTTTTAATTGTTTTCAGTTATTTTTCAGTGATGTTTTTTATTGATTTTAAAAGCTGGAACATCGATTATTTTCCGTTCGGAAAGATGAAACCGGTGACAGATTATACAGAACTTCTGCCTTTGATCCCTGTAATTGGTATGCTGATCTATGCTGTGTACGACCATTTCAGAAATTACAATAAAAAAAGCCCGATAAGCAGGTACAAATATACTTTCCTGCTTGTTTTTTCAATGGCGCAGCTTATTACGATTATTCTTTACATGAATAAAAATTATGAATATTTACTTCTTCTTGCTTTTCCCTCTACTATTATCATCAGCAGAATGCTCAGATTTCTGCCGAAATACTGGATGCAGGAAGTCGGTTTGTGGATGCTTATTTTCAGTTTAATCGGTTTTAAAGCCGGAACTTATTTTAATTTATTTTAAAGATTATGATTCAGATAGACGATAAATTGATCTCCGAAGATATTTTTTCTGAAGAGTTTGTGTGTAACCTTTCTAAATGTAAAGGTGCGTGTTGTGTGGAAGGAGATGTAGGTGCTCCTTTGGATAAGGACGAACTGGAAATTTTAGATTCTATTTTTGAGAAAGTGAAGCCTTATCTTACCGAAGAAGGCATTAAATCCATCGAAAAGATCGGAACATGGACAACCGATCCGATGGACGGAATGTACGTAACACCAATGGTAGAAAACCGCGAATGTGCATACGTAACTTTTGATGAAAAAGGAATTACGAAATGTGGTATTGAAAAGGCATATGAAGATGGCGCAGTAGACTGGCAGAAGCCGATCTCATGCCATCTCTACCCAATCCGTATTAAAGAATATTCTACTTTCAAAGCACTAAACTATGATGTTTGGAAGATCTGCAGCGATGCCTGTACTTTAGGAAAAGAATTGCAGGTTCCCGTGTATAAATTCCTGAAAACACCTTTGATCCGAAAATATGGTGAAGAATTTTATGACGTTCTGAGCGAAGTGGCTGAAGAATGGAAGAAGGAGTACGGATCTTAATTGTTCTTTAAAATTCTCACTAAAAATACAACCGCAGGAATTAATTCTGCGGTTTTTTCTTTTTATTATCTTTATCGGATGGAAGAAGTATTGTTTTCATTTGCAGCTGGAGCTATTATTACCTTCGTTATTGTGATGATTATTTTGAGAATAAATCCCTTTGATTCCATAGTTACTTTTTTCAAACGCGAAAAGACAATTATGTTAAAAAAAGAATCCTTGAAAAATTACCAGTATAAGTTTGATGCATCTGTTTCCATTCATCCTAAGGAAATTTACGGAACACTTCCAAAGCATACTAAAAAGAAGTTTTCTGTGATGTATGAGCACACCTATGAAGAATTTGATAACATTTTCATTTTCAAATCCTTTAACGAAAAATGGGGAGCCTTAAAATTTGAAAACGGACAATATCATATTATTTCTGAAAATATTTATGACTCAACGGGTTTTTATGCTCAATACGGTCTTATTGAAGCAGTAATTTATCATGACAATACTTATTCCGGCAAAAAATCTCATCTCCTTTTTGATACAGAAGGCAGATTAGTGAAAAGACTGGAAAATTTTGATTACATCCGGTTTGATTTTTTCGGAAACATCATTACTTCAAAGAAAGGGTTGTATGGATTTTTAGACATCAATTTAGAGGAAAAATCTCCCTGTAAATATAACGGTTTAAGAGGAATCGGAAAAAATCTCTTTGTAGCAACAGAAAATAATAATTCAAGACATTTGATTATTAACGAAAAAGAAGAGATCATTTTTGAATGTAAATTTCCCATCAGTATTTATGACGAGGTCTACAAAAATAAAATAATTATCGAAGAAAATGACAAATACTATTCGCTAGATCTTCTGTCAAAAGAAAAAATGATTCTTCCCTACGACAAAATATATAAAATCCGAGGCTATGAAATAAATTCCAGAATTGCTCCGAGATATATTACCATCAAAGATTATATTGATAATGAAGAAAAATATGAATATTATCTCCTTCACTCCAACGCATTTGTAATGATTGAAGGAAAATATGGCGTGATTACGGGTGATGGAGAAGTCTGTATTCCGAATATTTATGATAAAATTGATTTTTTGAGTGAAAAGTATTTTAAAGTAGCTTTAGGAAAATTTTCTTTTGAAATTAATGAAGAAACTGATGATATACTTGCAAGTGGCGGAAAATGGGGAATTGCTGATATTGAAAACAATATAATTGTTCCTGTTCAATATACAGATATTGTGTACGGACATCACGAAAACCGATATTTTGCGTATGAAAATGGCATTATGGAAGGGCGTAATGACGATCATAACGGAGAGTATATGTGGTCTGTAAAAGATGGAAAAAGAATAGAACTTACTAATCTATAAAGCAAAACCGTTCTGTAAAATATACAGAACGGTTTTTAATTGAACTTTATTATATCGAAAATTATTTTGCTGCTCCGGCTTTTATAACTGCTGTTTCAGCTTTAGCTTCCTCTTTTTTGGCTTTTTCCCAGCCGTCTTCCGGCATCAGAGTTGCCACGATTCTGCCTTTTGTAAGATATTTCTTAGCTACATCCTGAAGGTCTTTTACGGTTAAAGCTTTTACTTTTTCCTGATAGTTAAGGATTTCATATTTATCGCTTCCGTCAAGCTGATTTTTGGTAAGCGCGTTCATCCAATACATATTGTCTTTCATATTGGTTTTATCATCATTATATTCCCCTTCCTTGTATTTATCAAGATCCTTTTGCTCTGGTCCTTTATCAATTAACTTCTGAAGCTCTGTAATCGCACTTTTCGTTAATTTCTCAGCATTTTCCGGTCCACAAGGGAAATTAATGCTGAAACTGTAATTACTGAACGGTACTTTGTACATTCCACCTCTTGCTCCGCCACCATAAATTCCGCTTTCATCTTCTCTCAGTTTTTCAATCACCTTAATGGTCGCCACTTCTCCAAGAGCCTCTAAAGCCAGTGCTTCTTTTTCGTTGTAAGGCGCTTCTCCGCTGTACGCAATGGTAACCATACTTTTAGGATCTTTTCCTTTTTTGTAAACCTTAGAATAATCTCCGGTTATCTGTCTGTATCCTGTATCTTTAAAAGTAGACGTTTTTCCGCTTGAAGGAAGACTTGCAATGTACTGTAACACTTCATTTTTAAATGTTGCCTCATCAATATTTCCTACAAAATAAAACTGGAAGTTTCCGGCATTGGAGAATTTCTCTTTATAAATATCGTACGCTTTTTTATAATCTGTATTTGCCCAGTCTTTCTCCATCGGGATAATTCCTACAAATCTCGGGTTTTTCTGATTCATGAATTTCGCATGCTCACTGGAGAAATAAAACTGAGGATTAGACAAAAGGTTATCCATCATCGCAGATTGTTTCGTTTTGTACGCATTAAATGCATCAGGATTGTAATTCAAACCAGTAAAATAAGCATACATCAGCTCCATTGCTGTTCCCAGATCTTTTCTGGTCGTTCTTCCGGAAACTCCTTCTGTTACATTTCCGATTGACGGATTTACGTTTACCTGCTTTCCTGCAAGATAATTGGTAAGGTCTGCTTTGGAGAAACCATTAACTCCGGCTTCTGATAAAGCAGGAAAAGCAAACTGGGTTTTAACAAAATCGGCATCATTAATTACTGAACTTCCTCCCAGACTTCTCGCTGCAAAAACAATTTCATCGTCTTTAAAATCTGTCTTTTTAAAGGTTACTTTTGCACCATTGCTCAGCGTCCATGTTGTGGTTCCTAATTTGGCATCGTTTTCCGTTTTAGCAATTGCACCTTCAGATTTGAAAGGTTTTACTAAATTTTTAATGGTAGCTTTTTCCTGATACGGTTTAAGATCTGCCATCTTCACTCCTTCAAAAGTATTCAGTACCATGGCTTCAGTCGGCATCTGAATGTTGTCTTTTTTAGGACCGGTGATTACCACTACCCTGCTGTCGTCTTTTACCAGTTTTTTAAAAACTTCATTGGTCTGAGCCAACGTTACAGAAGGTAAGAATTTTTTGGTGTCTTCATATTCCCATGCAATTCCCGGCATTGGTTCCTGCTCAAGGAAATTTCTTACATATTCGTCTACAAGAACGTCACTTTCCGTTTTATCTCTGTTGTTGTAGGTTCTTTCGATATTAGACATTACCTGAGCTTTAGCCCTGTCTAATTCTGTTTGTGTAAACCCGAATCTTTTCGCTCTTTCCGTTTCTTCCAGAAGAACTTTTAAAGCATTAAGCTGGTTTCCGTCTTTCACCATTGCCATTCCCTGAAAAGCTTCCTTGCTTCTTGCATAGGTTCCGCCGTGATAAACATAACCGTACGTAAAAGGAGGATTATTTGAGTTTACCAGCTCTCCTAATCTGTTATTCAGCATGGTTGAAGCAATCTGTTCTACAAGACTCTGGTTGTACTGTTCTACTGTAACATCCGGCTGGTAAGATTCAGAATCTTTCATGATGAACTGTACCATAGATCTTGTAGCATCCGGATCTGTTTCGATAGCCACCAAAGTTTCCTTATGGTTCGGAAGATCGAAGCTCTTTCTTTCTCTTGGTTTGGAAGGATTTTTATATTTGCTGAAATTATCTTTAATTTTCTTTTCAACTTCATCCACATTGATGTCTCCCACCACTACAATTGCCATCAGATCCGGTCTGTACCAGTCTTTATGAAACTGTCTGATAACATCCGGCTTGAAGTTTTCCAAAACGTCTTTTTTCCCGATCGGAAGTCTGTTGGCATACTGAGAGTTGTACAGTAATTTCGGAAGGTATTTATCCGACATTCTTTTGTCTGCTCCCAAACCAAGTCTTAATTCTTCCAGAACAACGCCTCTTTCTTTGTTGATCTGCTCATCAGAAAGTGTTGCATTGAATGCCCAGTCTTCCATCACTTTAAGACCTGCATCCAGATTTCCCGGCTTGTCTAAAGGAACAGGAAGCATATAAACCGTTTCGTCAAAGCTGGTGTAAGCGTTTAAATGCTGTCCGAATTTCACCCCGATAGACTGAAGAAAGTCGACAAGTTTATTATCCGGGAAATTTTTTGTTCCGTTGAAGTTCATGTGCTCCATGAAGTGAGCCAGACCTCTCTGGTTTTCATCCTCAAGGATAGATCCTGCATTAATTGCCAGTCTGAAATCTACTTTCTTCTCGGGTAATGTATTTTTTCTGATATAGTACTTCATCCCGTTCGGAAGAGTACCGGTCTTTACAGAAGGATCCATAGGAATATTCTGTGCAAATGCATTGGCAGACATCAGAACGACTACTGCAAGCGACGAAAACATTTTTTTCATAGTTGTTTCGATTATTAATTTTTATGGTTCAAAAATATAATTTATTCACTTAACGAGGAAATGTTCAAATTATTATTTAAAGTTAAATTTGAGTTAATTATCGTTAATATTTTTTAAGGAAAAAGATTTGAATTTCAGAAAATGAGAACAGCTTTAAAAGGGAAAATCCCAAGCCAAAGTAATGCAATCTTTTCTCATCAGTATGTTTTTGTGTTATAATGAGCAAAATTAAAAATTCACAATATAAAGAATCTATTTTTTTAGTTAAACTTTAGTTAAAAATATCATTTCAGCAAAAAAGCCGGGCAAAACCCGACTTTATTATGTTAAATAGCAATTATTTTACTTAAAATCCGCATCCGTAACTCCTGAATTAACTGTTACTTTTGTCGTTTTAATAGTCATGGTCTGTCCGCCACCCTGCGCTTCAATTAAAGAAGGGAATTTAATTCCGTCTACCGTTAAATAATCTTTTGTAAGCGCTGTTCCTTCTTTTGCATCCGCTTTATATAAAAGACCTGTAGAAGCATCGAAATAGAATTTTCCTTTATCGGAAGTTAATACATTATAATCTTTTCCGTCGATTTTTTCTGTGGTAGCATCCTTGAATTTTGTATAATCGTATCCTAACGCATCAATAATTTTTCCTTTCTTTAAATCTCCCAGTTTATCTGCCGGAATTTCGCTTTTGTTCCCCATCTGCTCCATATATCCTTTTTCACCGTCAAAATACTGAGAAGCCGCTTTCTGTCCCATAAAAAACTGTTCAGACTTGAATTTGTTGCCCAGTTTTTTTGTGGTCATCGTAATTTCTCCCGGAAGCGCAGCTCCCGAAATCGTATTTTCTATTACAATTGAATTTACAGCTTCAAGTTTATCTTTTCCTCCAAGTGCCGTAAGATATTTATCGATAACTTCTTTTGGAGTAAGTTTAGATTTTACAGCTTCCGTTTTAGCGGGAGCAGCAGTAGTTTTTTGTGCAGCTACCGAAGTGGAAAAAAGCACAGCGCAAAAAAACGGAATGATGATCTTTTTCATAAATAAAGTTTAATGTCGTAAATATAGGAATATTAAACAAATAAATGCAGATGTTTACTCAATAAAAAAACCACTGCAAAAACAGTGGTTTTCAAATATTTACAGTAAAATAAATTACTTTTTAAGCTCTTCTAAAAACTCGTCGTGAGAAATTACAGTTTCTTTTTTCGTTGCTTTTTCAAGGATTACATCCTTAAGCTTCGTCATCGCAACTTCAGAAGAAATCTGTCTTACCTGCTCCTGGTCTTTCAACATTTCAACGGCATATTTCTGGATCTCCTCATCTCCTAAGTGGTGGATTCCGTAGATAGCTAATTGATTTCTTACCAACTGTTCAGCCTGTCCTAAAACATCAGCATAGTCTAATTTAATGTCGTTATCCGTCATTAATTTACCTTCGATGATCTGATATTTCAACTGGTTTTTCTCAGATTCAAGGATTTCTTTTGCCTGCTCTTCAGACTGGATGTTCTGGTTAGAGAACATTAACCATTTTACAAGGAACGTTTCAGGAAGCTTTACTTCTTCTTTTTCAGAAACCTGCTCCAATACTTTATTCACAAAGTGAACATCAGCATTTTGCTGGAAGTACTCGTCTAATTCAGATTTTACTTTTTCTTTCAGTTCTTCTTCAGACTTGATGTTTCCTTCTCCGTATACTTTATCGAATAATTCCTGATTAAGTTCAGCTAAGTTAAGACCGTAGAAATCTTTTACTTTTACTTCCACTTCGTTGTGGTGTAAATGCTCAACTTCTTCTTTAGAGAATCCTAATTCTTTAGCCAGTTCTTCGTTTTCAGCAAGAGTTTCTTTAGAAACTTTTACAGAACCGTCCATTTTCAAAGATTTTACCAGTTTGAAAGCTTCTTTGTTTTCAGCAGTAATGGTAACGTTCTTTGGATGGTGGTGGTGCTCTCCTTCTGCATCTTCTTCCACAACCTGAGAAATTTCTAAAGCGATGTAAGAATCTTTATTGATTTTTTCTTGAGGAGCCTGCTCTGCGAAACGCTTCTGCATGTTCTCAATACTTTTGTTGATTTCTTTTTCAGAAGCCTCTACTTTGTAGTGAGGAGCTTCATATTTAGCCAGGTCAATAGTGAATTCAGGCTCAAATCCTACTTCAAAAGCAACTTCAAGCTGATCCGCATTGTAATCGAATTCGTTTACTGGCTGTGGAACCGGCTGACCAACTAATCTTAGTTTGTTTTCGTTTACGTAGTTGTTTAAAGCATCAGAAACCTGCTTGTTGATTTCTTCAAAAGCAATACCTGCTTCATATTGTTTTCTAACCATACTCAAAGGCACTTTCCCTTTTCTGAAACCAGGAACTTGCGCATTTTTAGCATAATTAATCAATTGCTTATCAACTTTTTCTTTATAGTCAGATTTTTCCAATGTCACTGTAAGCAATGCACTTACATCATCATGGTTTTTTGCAGTAACCTTCATTATTGATTAAAATTTTAGGTTGCAAAAATATGAAAATTTTATGAAAAAATATCAATTAAAATTAACTTAAAAAGCCAAATAGTGTTAAATAGAAAAACCACCGGAAAAATTCCGGTGGTTTTAGTAACAAGATTAAAGATATTAAAAGGTTATTTTAATTCGTGATGGTATAGTTTGCCTGTGCATCTGTTTCTCCTCCTACCTGCGTTCCGTAGATCACTCCGTTTCCGGTTGTCTGGGAATCTTCAGTTACACTTGCCGGTTCATGGTATAAAGTAAAGATTAGCTGGCTTGTTGCAGAAGGGTTTTTAACGGCTTTGTTTACTACCCATTCTGTTTTTAGTCCTACACGTTTTCCGTCTGCTCTTGTAGAAGAAGCATCGTCTGTACGCGTTAAAGTAATATCAGAATTCGGGAAATTGAAGATTAAAAAGTGCTCGTCTTTTGCATCCTTAATTTCTTGAGTGGCATCTTCATTTCCGTTTTTAAACTGTGCGGTTACCTGATAGGTTTTTCCGTCGGTTAATTTAATCGCCTGAGCTCCTCCCGCTCCCATGCTGTAATTGTACGTTTGGGTAGTTCCCGCCGCAACATCTTTCACATTCAAAATAATATTGGTAAGATCTTCCTGAGGCAGGTCGTCTTCTGCCGCAGATCCGTCTCTCTGACAGGAAACTACGGTGATGGCGATGAATAAAACAGCTAATAATTTGATGATATTTTTAGTATTGAATAATTTCATTTTTTTAAATTTTAAAGTTGATATTTTGTCTGATGGTTTTAAAAAACTTTAGAATCTGTATCTAAAGTTGAGAATAAAGTTTCTTCCTGCCTCATCCGAGAAAAATCGCATTCTGTTCAGATAATCTCTGTACGAAACATTGAAAAGATTGTTCACGATAAGTCCCGCAGAAAGATTTTTGCTGATGTTGATTCCCGTCTGGATATTCCAGAGAGAATACCCGTTTGGCGGAGTACTCAGATCTACCGTTTTTTCCACTTCATCTCCGTCTATATATATTGGTATGGTTGCATTGTACACCGGAAATCTGTTCTGCTTAAGAAAAGTCTGGTTTTCTACCGTAAAATAAAACTGCTTCCAGTTTTCCTTTTTAAACTGTAATGCATTGGAAAAATTCGGAGGCATCATTAAAATCAACGGAACATTGTTTGTATCGTCCTGTCCGTAAACATAACTTCCTTTTCCTACATAAGTAAGATGATCTGTAAGTTTAAGATTAACATCCAGATCTACCCCATACATTTTGGCATCAATCTGCTGATAAGACCACACCGGAAATACCCCTCTGATCGTATTCTGAACTCCTGTAGGAACTTCGTTGATAAAATTTTTGGTGATAAAAAAGTAAGGATTCACAGAAACATTCAATCCTTTTAAAACATTGAATTTCGAATCCACCGTAAGATTAAACTGATGTCCCTGTTCATTCTTTAGTCCCATATCTCCGATTTCGATCACAGAAGCAGAATGGTGCAGTCCGTCCGAAAACAGTTCCGCAATATTCGGTGTTCTGCCCACTTTAGCATAATTGAATTTCAGATCAAAAGATGAATTCGGGCGATATTCAAGACCAGCATTCAACGAGACATTGTTATAATTCAGTTGAGGACGCGTAAGAATCCTGTTCTGGTCTGTTTTTACATAAAACTGAGGATAAGAATCTGCATATCTCCTCTCCCAATCGCTTTTATCATACCATTTCGTAACATCGTAACGCGTAAAATCGTATCGCGCTCCTGCCTCCACATTGAAATTGCCGGAGATTTTATATTTAAAAATAGAATAAAAACCTGCCGCATACTTATCATAGTTCGGAATCAGACGTCTTGCTTTTGTCGCCGGATCCGAATAATTGTTCTGAAAACTCGCATCAATTCCCGTTTCCAGAGAAAACTTCCCTCTTTCCAGCAAATCATTAAGATTAAACTGATGCGTCATCAGTTCCAGATCCAGAGAAGGCGTATCTTTTAAATCTCCTCTTCTGATGTCATATTCCTGTCTGTGGTTGTACTGATAACTGTATGTCGCAGAAACTTTCCCGATATTTTCAAATCTTTTGAAAGCCGAAACTTTCGCAATATGATGCTCGATCACTTGTCTCGGATTATCGATATCATAACTGAAAGTTCCTGTGTAAATCGGAATTTTCGTGGTAGTTGCGTTGTAAAAATCTTCATTGTTTCCCACATGAGAACCTCTGTAGATCCCAATATTCTGGTTCGTTAAATAATAATCGAAAGAAATTCCTCTCTCATACGTATTATTCTGAACGGTAAAATTAAACGAAGAAAAATCCATTCCTGTATTCATCAGGTTATAATCCGGAGCGTTCTGATCTCCCAATTTTTTGATGCTTCCTCCTGTTTTTACCGCCCATCCGTTTTTCCAGATTTTCGCAACATCCGCATCCAGAGCCATTCCTCTTCCGTTGGAAATTCCGGTAAGACCGACAGATCCTTTTAAAGTATCTTTTTTAGGAAAAACTTCCGGCTCCATAATGACCACTCCGCCAATCGCATCACTTCCGTACTTCAATGCAGAAGCGCCTTTGATGACGTCGATATGCTGGAAATTATTAATATCCACATTCGGAGCGTGTTCCACTCCCCACTCCTGTTCAGCAAGCCTCACTCCATTGTTTAAGATAGAGATTCTGCTTCCGTAAAGCCCGTGAATAATAGGTTTTGAGATATTGTTTCCTGTTTTCAAAGCACTGACTCCCGAAATCTTCGTCAGTAAATTCCCTAAATTATCTGTGGAATTTCTTTGAATTTCAGATTTATCAAGCGTTTTGACAACCAGAGATCCGTTGTTTTTATGATTTCCGTGAATGGTAACCGTTTCGATATCCTGAACGTGATGTTCAAGCGTAATTGTTAAATGCAAATCCTGTGTAACTCCTACATTTTCAGTATAATCATTACAATCAGGATGCTTAGCAATGAGTATATATTTTCCCGCAGGAATTTTATTGATTGAAAACTTACCGTTTTTATCGGTTTTTGCAGAAAAATCTCCAATTTTCACGGATGCATTTTCCAGCATCGTTTTATCATGAAAATCCTGAACCGTTCCTTCTACCGTGTAAGTCTGCTGTGCGTTTGTAAATGCAAATCCGCAAAGGATCAGCATAAAACTATAGATCAATTTCATTGTTAAATAGATTGATTGTGTACTTTTCAGGGTACTTTTTCGTTAAAATTTGAATTGGATTTTTTTAGCTTCAGAAGATGAATCTCGATGCTCAATTTTGAACCGTTAAGATTTATTTTAAGAATTTTAGCGTAATTAAGTTTAACCTTGCTTTTAAGGGATAAAAAAATCTATATGATTTTTCTTAATAAAACTTAATTCCTAAATTCATCTTAATGGTTAAAAAAAATAGATTAGTTTAATTAAATACATTATGTATCTAAAAATTATTTAGCAAAAATCCGAAAAAAATCTATGAATTATGAAATTGCGGGCGGACCGCGAAGCTGAAAGGTAAATTTAGTCTGAGACCATATTTTTTCCTGAACGGTAATGATCTGCTTTACTTCGTGCGTGTAATGTGCAAAAGAAAAACTGAATTCTTCAGGAACTAATGTATGTCCGGTAGCTAAGAAATGACAGGCAAGACAGTCTGCTGCTTTTTCCTTCGCTGTATTTTTAGTAACCGTATTTTCAGATTTTTTAAAACTGAAGTTTTTAAAAAACTCTTCGGAACTGTGACTGTGGAAATTCTGGGAAAACAGCGCAAGAAAATAGATTCCAAACAATAATTTGGAAATAAAATTCTTTAGATTTCTGCTTTCTTTAAAAATCATTCGTCAAAATTATAAAAATAATTTAAAAATTGAGATTAAAGTTTTATTAAAATATATTAATTGATAAGTAAGTGAATATGAAATTTTGTTACAAACTGTAATCAAACCTTATAGGTTTTAAAAACCTATAAGGTTTATTTTATGTATTTCTTAGAAATTAATCCAACTGAGTTCCCAAATATTCCCACTCCTGCAAAGCAAGATCCAGTTCTTCTTTGGTGTTGTTGTATTTTTCCAGAGTTTCTTCAGAAGGGTTTTCTTTGGTGAAAGAAGCTTCAAATTCCTCAACTTTTGTTTCCAGTTCGGTAATTTTTTCTTCTACTTTTTTCAGTTTATTCTGAATATTTTTCTGCTCTTTGCTTACAATGGTTGATTGTTGAGTTTCTGTTGCAGGCTTGTCCTCTTTCTTTGTCTTTACCTCAACCTTCGTTTCTTCTCCATGAAGTTTTGCTTTTTCAGCAGAGATTTCTCGGATTGATTCTTTTTGTCTGAATTCAAGATATTCGTTGATATCTCCTAAGAATTCTTTCATTTTACCATCGCGGAATTCGTAGATCTTATCACAAAGTCCCTGTAAAAATTCTCTGTCGTGCGAAATCACAATTAACGTTCCTTCAAATTTCTGAAGAGCCAGCTTAATAATTTCCTTAGACTGAATATCCAAGTGGTTCGTAGGTTCGTCCATAATCAGCGTGTTGAAAGGACGAAGCAACAATTTACAAAGCGCCAAACGGTTTCTTTCCCCTCCGGAAAGTACTTTTGTTTTTTTGTTCACCGCTTCCCCTTGGAAAAGGAAAGATCCTAACAAATCGCGGACTCTTGGTCTCGTTTCTTCGGTTGCCGCATCTTCTGCTTCTTCCTGAACGGTTTTATTGGGGGTTAAAACTTCCTCCTGATTCTGAGCAAAATACCCGATGTTTACGTTATGTCCAAGATTCCATGTTCCTGAGTAATCTTTAATGTCTCCCGCAAGAATTTTTGCCAACGTTGTTTTTCCCTGTCCGTTTTGTCCAAGAAGTGCAATTCTGTCTCCTCGCTGAACGATGAAATCCACATCATCAAAGATTTGTTTTTCACCATAAGCTTTACCTAAATTTTCAGCTTCGAAGATAATTTTTCCGGGAACCTGCGACTGTACGAAACGGATATTGAATTTAGAAACGTCTTCATTATCTACTTCAATACGTTCGATTTTGTCTAATTTTTTAATCAAAGATTGCGCAAAGGATGCTTTGGTAGCACTTGCACGGAACTTATTGATGTTATCTTCCATCTGCTTGATCTCCGCATCCTGATTCTTTTTAGCCTGAATCAATTTTTCGCGGCGGTCTTCGCGCATCACAAGATATTTGGAATAATTGGCTTTATAATCGTCAACTTTTTTGTTGTTGATATCGAAAGTACGGTTACAAACCGCAGTCATGAACTGCTTATCGTGACTTACCAGAACAATTGCTCCGGGATAATCTTTCAAAAAGTTTTCCAGCCACATGATGGATTCCATATCCAGGTGGTTCGTAGGCTCATCGAGAAGCATGATGTCGTTCTTTTGCAGCAACAGTTTTGCCAGCTCGATTCTCATTCTCCAGCCTCCGGAAAATTCATCGGTAATTTTCTGGAAATCATCCGCTTTGAAACCAAGACCGAACAATACTTTTTCCATGTCGCCTTCCAGATTGTAAGCGTCGTGGTTCATTAAAAGGTCGTTCAGTTCCGTCATTTTATTAATCAGATCTGTGTAAGAATCGCTTTCATAGTCGGTTCTTGTCGCCATCTGATGATTCACCTCTTCAAGCTCATTTTTCCATGCGTTGATCTGTTCGAAAGCCTGCATGGTTTCCGCCCAGACCGTTCTTCCTTTTACGAAATCGAGATCCTGTTTTAAGAAACCAATGGTGATGTTTCCTTCCGGAACCACGTTTCCTTCGTAGAAATTAATTTCTCCGGAAAGCATTTTCAATAAAGTGGATTTCCCCGCTCCATTTTTACCGACCAAACCAATTTTATCATCCTTTTTAATCGTGAAATTCACGTTTTGAAACAGATATGTTCCTGAATGATGTAATCCTAAACCTTGAACCGAAAGCATGTGTTAAATAATGATTAATAGTGAATAATGAATTTTCGGGTGCAAAAATACGGAAAATAAAGGAATTTAATGGCAATAAAAAGAGCCGCCTGAAAAAGCAGCCCTAAAATAGAAACTTGTATGATAAATTGTTTAGAGTCTTTGTAGAAATAATTTGAGTCCGATGCGTTTTACAGCAAAAAAGATTTCAAAATTTAAATAAATCATTGCCATTTATTCATAAAGCTGAATCGCCCGAATTAAAAAAATAAAAACTGAGCTGCCTAACCAAGACAGCTCAACACCTAAATTTAAAACTGAAAATGTACTAACATTTATTATAAAAATTTTCTTTGATCAAAATGGTACGGCTCCAATTATCGTTATTGGGAATATTGGTTCCGTAGGCGTAATCCACGACAGAATCTTCAATATGATGGATCTCAGACTGTAATCGTGATTGGTTTTTATTGAACTGATCATCCGAATGGCTCGGAACATTCAGTCCGTTATTGATGAATTCTGTATTGGCTCCTGATTTCAAATCCATCGGCAAAGCCGGATGATATAAGCCGAAATTTGCCGAAATATGGGTATAATCTCCCAGTTTTTCATAACTGTAATCCGGCTTAAGGTCTGAGGAAAGGTTTTTAACATAATTTTTAAGAGCCTCCGATAATTCCGTTAAATAAGGATGTTTTTCAGGATGAATTTCAAAGGTAGTTTCATCAAAATCCGTATTAAAGACTGCTTGTCCAGCATTGGTTTCCATCAGCATCAGTTTTCCGTAAATTTTTGAAAGCTCACTGTACACCAGATCTCTTGCCACGTAAGCCTGAGAAAAAACATCGCCTTTATCTATTTTATAATCTTTTAAAACAGAACTCCAGATTTTATTTTTTTCTGAATCCAAAGCTGTTCCTTTGATGTTTTCTATATAGTAATACAGTTCCGTATTTTTAATAAAATTCGGTGAGATGTAAACCGATTGGGAACCTTCCAAATATCCTCCTCCGACATCTGCATGCGCTCCGGGAACAAAAATTTCTTTCCAGACCGAGTTTCCGCTCTCCCATTTTGCATCTGTTCTTTCTTTTGACTCTTCGAAAATGCCTGTTAAAGGAAAAAAATACCTGCATTCATTAATTGCGCAGATATGCAGAACCCTTTCCGTTTCGGGCAAAACCGCCACATCATAATCACTGAAAGCAGCAGATTCTACCGTATCAAAAACTCCCAGAAATTTAATTTTAACTGTTTTTTCTGAAAATTCTGACGTACGGTGTATTACTTTATTACAAAAATTCCTTGCGAGCATTGCTCCACGGCTGAAACCATAGACATACAAATGATATTCTTTGGTATCGTCTTCAATTGTTGTTTTAATGAAAGAAAAAGCCTCTTCCAGTTTATCATCTGAAGAATACCCGTGATATCCCGCAGGATTTTTACACGTAGCCATCGCAAAATCACTGTCTTCGTTTCCCGTAACAGTTCCGATTCCTCCTACATATTTTTTCTCATCACTTTTAAACAGCTTAAATAATTTATAGATATTGGTAACATTACCGTAATAGCTTTCGTTATTCCTAAGTGGTTTTTTATGAGAAGTGGCATTCATCCCGTTGTTTCCTGTTCCATCGAAGAAAATTCCGACAGAGATGATGTTGTTTTCCATTACACTTCGTGGTTTTATCTGGTCTTCATTCCTAAAAATGAAGCACTTATTATATGAACACTCCAAAGTAACGATGAAAAAAACCGGGATAATAGAGTAGAAAGTACCAAATAAAAAATTCCGTATTTCTACGGAATCAGATTCTTTCTAAGGGATGGATATTGTTGATAATGGCATAAATTACAATTCCCACTGTATTTTTAGCTCCTATTTTTTCGACGATTCGCTGTCTGTGGCTTTCTACGGTTCTTGGACTGATAAATAATTTTTCGGCGATTTCGTTGTTGGTGCATTCCTGACAGATGAGTCTTACCACATCTTTTTCACGATCGGAAAGTTCATCGTCCATTTCAAAAAGTGTTCTTTTCTTGGTCGGGCTGTTCATGTACGAAAAAATCATCTGATGATCTTCCGGAGTGAAGAAAATTCCGTTTTTATACACCATCGTAATGGCTTCGATAAAAGCATTTCTGTTGGAATTTTTCGGCAAAAATGCAGAAACACCCAGCTTCACCATATATCCCAGAATAGTTGTTTTGTAATGGGAAGAAAGGATAATGATTTTAAGATTGGGGTATTTTTCTTTTAAAATCTCAACCAGCTCAAATCCGTTCATGGGCTGCATCTGTACATCTACCAGTGCGATATCGGGAAAATCTTCTTCGGAGGTTTTTTCTAAAGTTTCTAAAAAATCCGGTCCGTTGGTAGAGGTAGATCCTACCGAGATGTTCGGTTCCGAAGACAATAACATTTTTACGCCTTCGAGAATCAGCTGTTCATCATCAATTAATGCTATTTTGATCTGGGAGTTCATTGTATGGAATTTTTATAATTAATCGGCTGCCTTTACCTAAAGTATTTTTCCATTTGTGCGCCGCGTTCATGGATTTTATTCTGGATTCGATATTTTTGATACCCATTCCTTTTTTCACCTCGTCATATTCAAAGCTTTGTCCGTTATCGGAAATGATAACGGCAAGATTTGTTTTATTATCCTTAATATAGATCCAGACTCTGGATGCTTCCGAATGTTTAAGAACATTGGTGGTAAATTCCTGAATAATCCTGTACAACTGAACTTCCACGAAGATTTCTTTTTTTTGAAATTTCGGACTCACGTTCAGTGAAATATTTATTCTTCCCGATAAATTGGCAATCAGCTCTTCAATATAAAGAACGAGACCTACGGATTCCAGATTCACGGGATATAATGAATGAGAAATGCTTCTGGCTGAATCTATGAGAGAAGACATTTGTGTGGTTATATTTTTTTTAATGAGTTCATCGCCTTTCGTATCTAAGTTATTCAGCCATAAAGAAAGGATATTCAGACGGTTTCCGATGTCGTCGTGGATCATTACGGCAATCCTTTTCCGTTCCGATTCCTGCGCTTTTATATTTTCCAGGGCAAGATTTTTCTGGTGCTGAACTTCTGCTTCGTACTGTGCATTTTTCTCTTTAATGATTCTCTGGATGAAACTTCTGTACGCCAACAAAATAAATGTCATGATGATCACCAGAACGGCAATCAACGCGACAAAAAAAGTGATATTTAAGGTTATTTCTTTAATCTTAAAAAGGTATAGATGATTGATATATATAAAAAGCTGCAGAGAACATTATTGATACTCCAGATCATCCCTGCCTGTTTTACTCCAAAATCCGCAAGCTGACGAAGAAGGAAGAATAAAAAGACCGACAATCCATAATACAGAAAAATAAGACTGTCTACCGCCATGAAACGGTCATTTACCTTCGTGTTTTTAATTTCCATAAGCAGTGCATAACCGGCAAAGCAGATCACAATAATATTTGAGATCACCTTCTTTACCTCATTGGTTACAATTCCGAAATCCAGCCAAAAGCAAAGCGCCAGTAATCCTACCGGAATATAACAATACCCCGGCAATGCTAATTTTTTCACGAAAAGAATTCCTAAGATGAGAAATTCTCCTGCCACATAATACGGAAACAGGAAATTAAGATCCTTTACATGAAAAAAACTGATAGAAACTCTTCCTATCGCCTCTATCAAAAAAAGAAAAATGATATAATATACATACCATTTTTCTGTGTTTCTAAGAATTTTGTACTTTAAAATTCCGATTAAAGCACAAATAACAAGTAAACTGTTATTAAGATAAAGTATTACCTGGTAAATATCCACAATATATTTTAGTTAAAAATTACGTAAGCTGGCAGACAGGCGGACAGGCATTTGACCAATCGTATGTATTGGAGATTTTTTCAACGCTTACACCGTTTTCACTGCCTTCCAGATCTGTATAAAAAGAAATGAAAATAAGCGTAGGCAAAACTCTCTGATACACCTGAGAAAACTTCAGTCCGAACGAGCAAACCATATGGGAAAGCCCAGCTTTCGGCGGATTAAGATTTTCTGCAGGTACATAAAACTGTCTGAAAATTCTTGCTCCCTGAAATTCTGTACATTCTCTGTAAAACCACATCATCGCATCGTTTCTCCACGACTCGATTGCCTCAATTGCTTTATCCTGCTCCATCATCGGCTTGTTTGCAATAGGCCAGAACATATCCGAACTGTTATCCACTGTTTTAAGATCCTTGGAAAGAACCGCATTTTTTACAAGCGTATATTCTTCCGTTTCTACCAGATTAAGGTCTTCCTTCAGTTCAGCTAAAAAGCTGTAAGGATAGTCCTGTACTTCTTTTTTATGTCCTCCTTCATCCATCGGGCAAAGAACAGCAACCATCTTATTCTCGTAAATACCGATCTGAGCGCAAAACTCAGTACATTTATTTTCGGTCTTCATCCAGTTGATCTGTTCAGCATCAAAATCAAAAACATAATTGGTAGGAATCAGATCTTTAATGGCATTGTAATTTCCACGGCAGTTATCCCACTCTGCAAATGCTATCTCGCATTGTTCTCTGTTGAATGTATTCATATTTTCACGGTTTTTCTAAGGCATAAAATTATAGAAACTAAATTATCTATGCAAGTATCTCACGCATAATTGAAAATTAGTTAATAATTCTTTACTGTAATGTGATAACAGCTCTGTTGTTTTTCTTTGATGTAATAGATCCTTCCCAGATCAAAATAATACTTCAGAACCTTCTCTAAAGCAGCTTCCATCTTAGGATTATGCTTCAGAACACCGTTAAAGCGGACATAGGAAATATCAAAAGAATTTCCGTAATTATGAGAGCTTATTCCCAGTGCCGCGTTAGAATTCACCCTTCTCAGTCTGCACTGGTCTTCCAGTGTTCTGGTAATGGAAGAAACCGTAAAAACATTTCCTTTCGTTTCTTTACTGAAACGCGCCCCTATTTTCTCCAGCATCGACTTTCCTTTGGAAACCATATAGGCTCTGCTGTAATCAAGCTTTTCAACACGATATCCGGTTCCCGTTTTTTTTATTTTGTGAAATTTTCCTTTATTGATATAATTCTGAACAGTCTTTGAGTCCTTCAAAAGCTTTACCCCAAAACTTTTTGAGGCATCCAGATGCGGCTTATAAATAAAAGTGGGTTCTACTCTTAAAACTTCTGTAAGATCATAGCATGGTAATGTTTTTTGAGCCGCCTGTGAAGAAAATATGCCATGAATAAGAAAAGCAAAGATCACACACAAAAACTTTTTCATGAAAGAAATTTTAAAAATTATAAACTAAAATAATCATTTATGAAATAAATATAAACTCTAATAAACATATATGTGAAAAT
>NZ_QEHP01000013.1:0-27239 GCF_003094695.1 Chryseobacterium sp. HMWF035
GCTGTATTAATCATTTTTGCAGGAGGAAATCCAGACAAAGTTTTCAAAACATAAAAGAGGTCGGATTTCTTCCGACCATGACTAGCAAAGCCGCCGCTCCGAATCCTGTAAAATAGCGAGTGCGTAAAGCAGGAAGCAGCTCCAAAAAATATTTTAAGACGTTGCAATTTCTTTTACATTTCCGGTACGTTTTAAAAATCCCCAAGTCTGCATTTCGCCTTTCAGTGCTTTTCGGAGACTTCTGAACAACACAATATACATCAGCCAGCGATATCCGAAACGCTGAGGAATCACATACAGCAGGTTTACCAATTTTTCTCTCTGCATGATGAACGCAATAAAAGCCAGAGACGCATCCACCAAAAGGAAAATTAAATAGTAACTGAATATTTTTCCACCATTTCCGGATAATATTCCAAAAAACATGATAAGATCGGCAAGCGGTGAGAAGAACGGAATAATATATTGGAATAATAAAATATTCGGCATTGCCCAGAGTCCTAAACCTTTGTATTTCGGATTAAGGAAAGTCTGTCTCTGTTTCCAGAACATCTGCATGATTCCGTACGTCCATCTGAAACGCTGTTTTAAAAACTGTTTTACGCTTTCCGGAGCCTCTGTCACGGCAACTGCACGGTTTTCGTTGGCAACGGTGTACCCTTCTCTTAAAATTTTAACGGTAATATCACAGTCTTCAGCTAAAGTATCGGAAGAATATCCGCCAACTTCTTCAATTACAGATTTTCTGAAAGCTCCGATGGCACCGGGAATTACAGTAATTGCATTGATATTCGCATACGCTAAACGATCAAAATTCTGACTGGTTGTATATTCAATAGACTGCCATTTTGTAAGCCAGTTTACGGTATTTCCCACTTTTACATTTCCTGCCACGGCTGCGATTTTTTCATCCGGATCTGAGTTTAAAAATCTTGCAATTAAATACTTTACGGCATCTTTTTCCAGTTTTGTATCGGCATCTATGCAGACCACATATTCCGCATCGGTTTGTGAAATCCCGAAATTTAAAGCAGTTGCTTTTCCGCCGTTGGTTTTGCTGAAAATTTTCAGTTTCGGATGATTAGAAAAGGCCTCTTTCGCTTTTTCATAGGTAGAATCTTTACTTCCGTCATCCACCAGAATGATATTGAAATTGGGATAGGTCTGTTTTAATAGATTGTTTAATGATGAAACAATGTTGACTTCTTCATTGTACGCCGGAACAATAATTGAAACCTTCGGATAGGATTCTAAAACCGAAAATTCTCGTAATTTTTTCTCTTTTTTTCGTTCTTTAAATGCCCAGAATAACATAATGAGCAATCTGATGAGTCCCAATGCGATAAAAATGGTAAACAAAGCCACTAAAAAATGACTGATTCCATAAATAATGGTTGCCAAAAGAAGATTAAGCTGCATTACATAATATGCTCTTGTTTTCGGTATGGAAGGCATCAGTTCTGCTTTGTTCTTATGCAAAATACTGGCAAGATTGGTGAAGTGATAGCCTTGTTTCTGCAATGTCGGGATTAAAACTTTCAACGCTTTTACGGTTTCTTCACGGGTTTCGCCTCCTGCATCGTGAAGGAGTATGATGTTTCCGCGTTCGGCTTTTACACCTGCTAAAACACGTTTTACAATTTCATCGGCTTTTATTCCCGGCTGCCAGTCTTCGGGATCGATGTTTTCACCAATATCAAGATAATTCTGCTGTCTCGCCAATGCAACCGGAACAATTTCTTCTGAAGTTGTTGGCTCAGAATCGGCATTGTAAGGCGCTCTGAACAGAATGGTACTGTGTCCTGTGATACATTCGATGAGCAGTCTGGTGAGTTTCATTTCCAGCAGGGCTCTTTGGGGACTTACTTTAGCCACATTTTCATGGGTAAAGGTATGGTTTCCGATTTCATGTCCTTCTCTGTAAATTCTTTTTACCAAAGGAAGGTTTTTTTCTGCATTTAATCCTACCAAAAAGAAGGCGGCCGGAACGTGGTATTTTGACAATACGTCTAAAACCTGCGGAGTGTAGGTTTCATCGGGGCCGTCATCAAAAGTTAATACCAGTTCTTTCTGTGGAGCCTCTCCATATTTTTTAACTTCGTAAGAACTTGGATAGCTTACATAATTTTCATCGGTGATGATTTTTTCTTTGGGATCAATCTCAAGGGCAATTTTTCCGTCATGGGGCGTATTCAGAACATCCAAAACTTCGCCGTCGCCAATGTAATCGACCATCGTTTGACCTTTTACGTTCTCAAGGGTTTTTAAATTTAATTTTGATAATCCTGCAAACGTAAGATCTTTATCGTAAAAATTCCAGATCCGGCTGTCCTCGCTTCCCAGTCTCCAGAGTGCAGTTCCGGCAAGAGGATATTCTGAAGAAAAGCGCATCGTATTAAAAATAGAAGCCGCATCGTTGAAAAATAAAGTGTGTGTATTGTTTTTCGAATCTGTGTAAGAATAATTTAAGTTAAAAGTATTGTCGTCGAAATTAATTTTCGCTTTGCTTGCACTCGCTTTGGTGATTGCCTGCATATACGTCACGGAATTATTCTGTTCCTTATCTGTACTCCAGTCGTATCCGTAAGCTCCCAATCCTAAAATGATTTTGTTGGGGGAAGTCTTTGCCAGAATTTTTCCGGTCTGTGCTTCGATCCATTTTTGAGAGGAAACGGGTCCTGCATCGCTGTCTGCAGAATATTCATCATACGCCATCAGGACAAAATAATCTACATAAGGATTTAATTTCTGAATATTGTAATCGTCATTATCCGTCATGATATCCATGGAAACCAATAATTTATTCTGCTTAAAAGTTTCGGACAGCTCTTTCATGAAAGCGATCAGGTTTTCATCAGAATCCAGATTCATATCTTCAAAGTCGATGTTGATTCCTTTAAAATGAAGTTTCTGGCATTGCAGGATTAATTTCCGAATAAGCTGGGTTCTTTTTTTCGGATCTTTCAGCACTTTTCCCAGACCTTCAGAATGGAATTCCTGCTCAAAGTTATTGCTGAGAATCGGCATTGCGGCAACTCCTGTTCTTTTAATGACTTTATATCCTGCCGAATCCACATTGGTTTTCAGATCGCCGGTTTTCGGATCGAGGAAAAACCATTCCGGAAAAACGAGGTTGATGTGTTTAATGTTTCTTTTTAGGGACATTAAAGACTGCGGATCCCATGCCACATAAAATGCAGAACGTATTCCGCCGGGAAACTGCGCCCAGTTTCTGTTTTGGTTTTTAAGTCTTTCGGCTCTTGCTTTTTCGATTTTAGCAAGGTTGGTGTGCATTGTTTTTTCTGAAATGAAACTTCGGAATCCTTTATATTCTTTGGAAATTCTGTTTTCCTGAAGATAGGGTTTGCTCGCTGTAATAACGGCTTTGTAATCTTCTTTAAAAGGAATTTTGGGGCTTCTGTCCCATTTCATCATAAGACCGAGTGCCAGAAAAAGCAATATGGCAATGAAGATAAAGATTCGACTTCCCCACTGAACGTTTCTCCAGCGTTTTTTGCTGTCAGTCTGAAAAATCTGCTTTGAGTTTTCCACAATTTTGATATTTTTCTCATGAACGTCAAAAACCGTGAAAAACCTATGCAGAATTAATTAAAAAAAAATTAAAAAATTAACTGATTCTGAATCAATTATTCACCAAAAGGGCAACAAGATCCTGAATGACTTTCTGGGATACAAAGTGCATAAAATCCAGTCGATCCAGATGCGGCATATACAATTTTGAAGTCACTTCCTGATCTTTAATTCTGATGGTGTAAAAAACAGTTCCCACTTCCTTTCCGTCCTCTCCTTTTCGGGGACCTGCAACTCCGGTTGTAGACAGAGAAATATCTGTATTGAAGAGTTTCTGACAGCCTTCTGCCATTTCCGCAGCGAGCTGCTCACTTACGACCGTAAATTCTTTTACGGTTTCTTTTTTTACTTTGAGAATATCGATCTTTTTTTCTGTAGCATAAGAAACAATTCCGCCTAAAAAGTAATTTGAGCTTCCGGAAACAGAAGTAATCATTTTTGCGAGTTCTCCGCCTGTACAGCTTTCGGCGGTAGATAAAGTCAATTTTCTATCTGTTAAAATATCGGCAAGAATTTTTTCTATTTTATCCTGTGAGGTAGCAATTACATGATCTTTTACTAAAGGAAGTAGCTTCTGGATCTCCTCTTCCAACTGTTGCTGCAAAATACTGTCGTCCTCTCCGCTTGCAGTGAGTCTCAGTTTAACGCGGGTTCCGACAGGAAGATAAGACAAAGAAAGGTTTTCCGGCAAGGCAAGTTCCCAGTTTTCAATTTTGTCTGCCAGAATACTTTCGGGAATTCCGACTACGGAAACAATTCTCGTGGAAAGGTAATGCAGACTGAATTTATCTTTTAAATAAGGAACAATCTGATCTTTAATTAAAGGTTTTACTTCATAAGGAACTCCGGGAAGGCTGAAAAGCAGTTTTCCGTTTTCTTCCATCATCATGCAGGGTGCAGTTCCGTTATGGTTCTGGAACACTTTGGATTTTGTAGGGACAAAAGCCTGTTCGCGGTTTCTTTCCAGAATTTCTGTTCTTCCGCGTCTTTCCATATATGCTTTCAGATGAGCGAAAGTTTCTTCGTCTAAAGCAATTTCGTCATTGAAAAATTCGGCAATGGCTTTTTTGGTTTTATCGTCTCTTGTAGGACCCAAACCTCCGGTTGTTATGATGATATCTCCCTGCTCAAAAGCAGAAGAGATGGTCTTTTTAATGGTTTCAATCTGGTCTGAAATGGTAAAAATCTGTACAACTTTTATCCCAATATTTTTCAGTTCGGCAGCAATAAAATTAGAATTGGTGTCTACGGTACTTCCTGAAAGGATTTCGTCACCAATGGTGATCAGAACGGCATTTTTCATATAATAAGGTCGAAAAAAATTTTTCTATACAAATGACGGAATTTTCCCTGTGACGGGCAATATAAATTGATTTTTTCTATTTTTGGATAAAATTGTTTAAAACTATCATTCAATATGTCTAAATATGATGATGCTTCATGGCATTACGGCAGCGATTTTCCTGAAGAACTTCCAATAAAAAACGGAGCAACCCACACCGGAATGTTTCTGAACTGGTGTATTAATAACGATTTCATCTCGGAAGAATTTAAAGAAGATCATGAAGAAGAAATTCAAAGCTTAAAAAGAAGAGAAATTACCGGCGCTGAATTCATCATGGATTTCATGGACGGAAAGTTTTCTGAATATGATCTGAACGAAACAGGAAATGCTTTTGCCCATGATTATTACAAAGACGACACGGATTTCGGAAACCGATTCAGCTCTTTCGCAGATGATTATGTGAATTTATTCGATACAAAAGCGGAAGAGCATGATTACGAATATGAAACCTTTTATCACATCGAAGATACGTACGAAAATTACGATCTGATGAAGCAGGTTATCGATTATCGTTTTGAGGAATGGAAAGAATATAAAGGATTGGTTTAAAATAAATATCAGTAAAATAATCGTCTAAACTTTTTTACCGCGAAAGATGTAAAAGATTTTAACCCTTTAGTTGTTTAAGTTTACTACTTAAATGGAAAAAAGAGCACATAAGTTTAAAAAAAATCAAATATTTTTTCTCTTTGCTGACTTTTGAAATACTTTAAATTTAAATAAATCCAATAAAGTCTTTTGTATTTTTTGCGGTTAAATTTAAAATGAGTTTAAACAAACTTAGTTTTAAATTGCACTATTTTCAACTCTGCTCAGATGTTTTTTCTTGAAAGCGGAAGGCGTTTCTCCAATGTATTTTTTGAATAATTTATTGAAATATGAAAGGCTTTCAAAACCTACCTGAAAACAGACTTCTGTAACACCGTGATTTTGCAGCAATAAAAGTTTTGCCTGATTAATCCTGTAATTGTTTACAAAATCTGTAAACGTCATATTGGTCTGCTTTTTAAAATAGCGGCAGAATGCGGGAGTACTTAAGTTTACGTTTTCTGCGATAATATTTACGTTTGGGTTCTGATCATAATTTTCATGAATATAATCGTAAATGGTTCCCATCCGGATTTTATCATTTAAAAACCACTTGATGCGGGTGTCTTCGCTGTTCAGTTCTTTTACTTCTTCGGAATCTGCAAGAATCTGTAAAATTTCGATCAGCCCGACAAAAGCATGAAAAGAATTTTCGTTTTTTATCTGGTGTAGTTTTTCAACGACTTTTTGTTTGGTTTCCCCGGAAAAGGATAATCCCAGATAAGAACGTTCCAGCAGGTTTTTAATGTTTTCAAATTCCGGAACGGGCATAATGTATTCCTGAAGAAAATTTTCGCGCATCTGCAAAACCATCTGTCTGCATTCGGTCTGAATTTTATAATCAAAATTAAGGTGAGGAACATTGGAACCGATGAGCAATAGATCGCTGTCTTTGAAGTCTGAAATATTTTTACCGACGTGACGGATTCCGTTGGAAGCTTCTACGTAAACCAGCTCTATTTCAGGATGATAATGCCAGAAGAAACAGTTTTTAAGGGATGGTGAAAACAGCTTAAAAGATTTTCCTTCTTCAAATTTAATATTTTCTTTCTGAATTTTCATTATGTTCTCTTTTGATTAATATTTAATTCAAAATTAATTAAAAAAGTTAATACAGAGCAAAAAAGAGTCATCTCCGTTAAAGTATAAATGATTATTTCTATCGATTTTTGCACTTTAAAAGAAACAATAAATTATTCAGGATCGTTAAAAGGATTTTAAAATGAAGATAGATAAAAGAATAATACCGTTGGCAATAGGCGGTCTTGGAATCGGAACCACCGAATTTACCATTATGGGGCTGCTTCCCGATATTGCAAGAAGTTTACAGATCAGCATTCCGGAGGCGGGACATTTAATCTCGGCTTATGCTTTCGGAGTGGTTGTAGGAGCTCCGATTTTAATTGGATATTCTGTAAAATTTCCGCCAAAAAAGGTTTTGATTGTTCTGATGATGATTTTTACCCTGTTTAATGCATTATCGGCAATTGCTCCGGATTATAACACGATGATGATCATCCGTTTCCTTTCCGGACTCCCGCATGGAGCATTTTTTGGAGTGGGAACCGTGGTTGCCACCCGATTAGCCGCAAAAGGTAAAGAAGCATTCTATATTTCGCTTATGTTTACAGGACTTACGGTTGCGAATCTCGCGATGGTTCCGCTGGTAACGTATATCGGTCATGCATTTCACTGGAGATGGTATTTCGCCATTGTTGCTGTGATCGGGTTATTTGCCTTATTATTTTTAAAACTCTGGCTGCCTATGCTTGAAACCAATGAAAATACTCACTTCATGGAAGAAATGAAATTTTTGAAGAAAAAGCAGTCATGGATGGTTTTAATGATTACTGCGATTGGTTTTGGAGGATTATTTACATGGTTTAGCTACATTACGCCTTTGATGACCATTGTTTCGGGGATTAAAGAAAATCAGATGGCATATGTGATGATTCTCGCCGGAGCCGGAATGGTTGTAGGAAATTTAGTCGGCGGATATTTGTCTGACCGATTAAGCCCCGAGAAAACCTGTGTGTTATTACTCTTTTTAATGATGAGTTCTTTAGTGGGCGTATTTTTCCTTTCAGAATATCAAATGGTTTCATTGGTATTGACATTTATCTGCGGTGCACTGTCGATGTCGGTTGCTGCACCCATTAATATTATGATGATGAAAGCCGCCCCTAAAAGCGAGATGATGGCTGCCGCTTTTATGCAGGCCGGATTTAACTGTGCGAATGCATTGGGCGCGTTTTTGGGAGGAATACCGCTGGAAAACGGTTATTCTTTCAACTATCCTTCGTTGGTGGGTGTGGGAATGACTTGTATCGGATTGATGCTTGCATTCAGATACAAACAGTTGTACAGTTCACAAAAAACGGAAGAAAAAGAAATTATAGCAGAATGTGTTTCCTGCGATCAATAAAAGAATCGGCAGTTTCCTCCGGAAACTGCCGATTTTCATAATTTTAATTTTTTAGAATTTAAATGTGCATCCGCAAACGCTCATTTTACCTTCTACAACGGTAGTCCATTGTCCGTTCCACGTTCCTCCGTAAGACGCGCAGATTGCAGGACAAACTTCTTTAGCATCTTCGTTGCTCCAGATAGGACCGGCCAAAACATCTAAAGTGTACTCGGAGTCGCCTGTAGGCTGAGTATTAAGTTCAACGCCGATTACACTCATCTGTCCTTCAACAATGGTAGTCCATTGTCCGGTAAACTTTCCTAAGTGTGCTGCCGCGATACGCGGACCTAATTTTTGTGCTTCGTCATTGCTCCAAAGTGGTCCCGCAATGATGTCTAATTTGAATGTTGACATAATTTTTAGTTTTTTGTTTGTTTAACATTACAAATGTAGTCACAATAATGAGAAATATTTTACGTAAAATGTACTAAATTGATAATTAGGTGTTTATACTTATCATTTAATTTTCAGATCAATAAAAAAGGCTGCCTTAAAAAGACAGCCTTTCCGTTGTTTTTATAATAAGCAGATTACGCTTCTACTTCATTTCCGTTTTTGCACCAGTACAAAGCGTTGTACAGATTACCTTTCGGGAAAGATTTGAATTCTCCCGGCATCAGTACACTGAAAATTTCGGTAAAATTCTGTACATGCTGATTGTCGGTAAGAATTGCCGCCCTGTTCCATTTGGTTAGATTCTTCAGTCCTAAAAGAGCATCTTCCAACCATGCACCGGCTGTAAAATTATCCAGATCTGTATCGAGATACATTAAATAATTTAGTTCTCCAAATTGTTCAATCTTTGCTTTTACTCGAGGAAAAACAAGATTCTCAAAATCTTCTTTCGTTACTGCTCCTGTTGCATTAAAAGCAGCAACATTTTCCGGAGCCTCTGGAATAATCGTTATCATATTTTTATTTTTAATGTGGTTTGATTGAAGGGTGAAAACAAATATTAAACCAATATTAATTTTAGATGAATAAAAGGCGCAATTATTGTTTATACAGAGAAAAACAGTACTATGGATCTTAAATCTAACGAACCTTTCTGGCTTTTGAAAAACGGATTGATTTCTTCATATCCTTCTTTAAAATCCAATGAAGAATGTGATGTGCTGATTATCGGAGGCGGCATTACAGGAAGTTTAGCAGCCCACCAAATGATGGCTGAAGGGTACAAAACAATCCTTATTGATCAACGCGAACTCTGTAACGGAAGTACTTCAGCGACTACTTCCATGCTTCAGTATGAAATAGATGTTCCTCTTTTCGAACTTATTGAAAAAATAGGAAAAAAAGGAGCTGTAGCAAGTTACAAGGAGTGTTCGGATTCTATTGATAAGCTTGAAAAGTTAACCGGTGAAATTAAGTCAGATTCAGGATTTAAAAGAAAAAAATCTCTGTATTATGCTTCCAAGAAAAAGGACGTTGCATGGCTGAAGAAAGAATTTAACGCAAGAAAAGACGCCGGTTTCAAAGTAAAATGGCTTGAAAGTGATGAGATTTCAAAACAATTCGGATTTAAAAACACATACGGCGGAATTTTATCTGAGCAGGGAGCAAGTATTGATGCATTTAAGTTTGCACATGAATTATTTAAACTAAATGTAAAAAAAGGTTTACAAATTTTCGACAAAACGGAAATGACCGGTGTCGAATATTTCAAAGGGTACAATTTAATTACAGCAGATTCCGGTTTTCAGATCAGGGCTAAAAAAATCATTTACTGTATCGGTTATGAAAGCAAAAATTTAATAAAAGAACATTTTGTAAATTTAAAAAGTACCTATGCTCTTGTTTCGGAAATTGATCAAAAAAAAATTAAAAATATCAGCAATACTCTGGTCTGGAATACCGATGAGCCTTATATGTATATGCGGACAACGGATGACGGAAGACTGCTAATCGGAGGAGGTGACGAAGATTTTTATGATGCTAAAAAACGTGATTCTCTTTTAAATAAAAAAGAAAAGGAGATTTTAAAGACATTGAAGAAAATAAAACCCGATTATCATTTCTACACAGATTTTGTCTGGGCAGGAACTTTTGGAGAGACCAAGGATGGGCTGCCTTATATCGGGGAACATCAGGATTTTAAAAATTCTTATTTTATACTGGGTTTCGGAGGAAACGGAATTACGTTTTCTGTGACGGGAATGGAAATGGTTTCTCAATTTATGAAAGGTAAAAAGCATCTGCTATCAAAGTATTTTAAATTTGGGAGATGATTTTGAAATTTTTCAGTTTTTCGGCGAAGGCTTCGCCTTCGCCGAAAAACTGAAAAAAACTCGAGGCAATGTTGCCGCGAGTCTACACACTCAAAATATTGTTGTTCAGAACTTTTGAAAACAACATTTTTGCCTCATTGCATAACCTTTAATGGTTATTAGTTTTTAATCACTTCTGATATTTAAATTTAATTTCTGCTGATAATCTTTCAGTTAGAGGCTATAGCCGTTTTTCTTTGCCAGTTCCAGAACAGACCTTTCAATTGCTTTTCCAAGATCATCGGCTTCAGAATTTCCTCGTTTTTTCATTTCGGCATCAATGAAATCCTGTCTCTTTTTAGACAATACTTCAATTTCTTTCTGAATTTTTTCTCTTTCGGCAGATTTTTCGGCAACCGCTTTTTTAATTTCCTCTTTGCTTTTGCCTTTCAATTCGGCAGGAAGTTCTTCAGCTTTCACACCGGACATAAAATTTACGTCTTTTTCAGCGCGGTCTACCAAATCCCAATGATCGTTTTTATAGGCATTTTTCTTAGATTTTGCGACCGTTCTTTCCACGGCGTTGGAAACCGACTGTACTTCGGCATTTTTGTCCTGAAGCATCTGTTTGTTTTTAAATTCCGAACCGTGACTTCCGTAATAAATGTAGGTGTCATTCAGTTTGGTGTTGCATTCTGAAATTCTGACATCATAGGGAGTTTCTATATAAATTACTTTCTGGTCGCTGTCGATATTGAAATACTTTCCATCGCCCAAAGAAGCGCCGTTTTGCCAGAAAGTCTGTATTCCTTCATCGCGGCTTCCGCAGAAAATTGTGTTGGTATAAATATTCTTTCTTTTGGCAGTAGGAATCACTTCTTTATAGCTGATTTTTCCCTGATCGAAAGGCTCGTTTCCCGCAATATAGATCAGCTTCATGCTTTGGTTATTATCATCCCATTTCAGATTCATCGAGGCATCACGAATTACGGCTCCGCAATATTCGCTTCCGCCGTTGGTTCTTAAAGCAAACAGTTTTTCGGAAACCAGATCCAGATCCTGTGTTAAAGGAGTTACCTGCCTGATGTAATTTTCATCTCTGAGACCATCATTTCCGTATTCATACAAAGCAATTTCCACTTGGGGCGCTTTACCGTTGTATTTTAAAGTTGTTAAAGTATTTACGATATTCCAGAGTCGGGATTTTGCCTGATCGATCAGTCCGTCCATGCTGTTGGAAGTGTCGAGAAGCAATGCCACCTGAATTTTATTTTCTTTAATCTTTATTTCTGAAGATTTATCGACATTCTGAACCTTTGTTCTCTGAACCGCCGGTTCTTTATATTCAAATTTTGAGTTTTGTACCCCGAATAAAGCGGCGGTTCCGGCTGCTAATGTTAAAATTTTAAAAGCTGTCATGATTTTGTGTTTTAAAGGATTTCGTATTTTGTTTTAATGCTGTATTTCAGCTTGATATTATCAATATTTTCAAAAGAATAATCTACATTAGAATCTGCTGCTTCAAGCTGGATATTGGATACTTTTGCTCTGAAGTTCATCGGCATGATCATATCACTGGTATAATCTTCAATTTCTACGATCTCAAGCGGAGTTCCGGTTCTTTTGCCCATACTTTCCAGAAGATAGTCGGCTTTTTCCTTTGCCGCTTTCAAGGCATTGATTTTTACGGTTTTTCTGAAATCTGTAATTTTTGTATTTTTAATTTCTGAAATATTGATGCTGTTGACCCACTTTTGGTTCAGGCTTTCAAAAAGATTTCCCATATCCGTCTTTTTTGTTACCTTAAACTGAAAATCTTTCGTGAAAAGTTTGGTTTTTGAATAAATATTCTGATACATCGATTTGAATTTGATATCTTCGTTTTTTACGCCATTGCTTTTCAGGACTTCAAAAAGCTGTTTTTCGTTGTCTGCCAATTGATTTTTGTTGTCTCCTTTAATTCCGATATTGAAAATAATTTCATCCGGCTCTACTTCCATTTCTGCAATTCCGGTTACTTCAATAAAGTTTTTCTTTGTTTCCTGTGCGTTGATCATACCTCCTATCAGAAATAATCCGATCAGTAAAAAATGTCTCAGTTTCATAATTTTCTTTTTTTAATTTTAAACTTCTAGAGTAAAATTACGCCGATTTCCAAGTGAAAATTGGGAGACTTGGTGAAATGAAGGTTTGGCTTGGTGAAATCAAAAAAATTAGAAACGATGATCATTTTAACGCAATGTTTGCAAAGATTTTTATTGAAATTATTGTGAATATTCTTCGTTCGCAAAGGCACTGCGTTCAGCAAATGATAACTGAAACTATTGTTTATAACGAATAAAAAAAAAACAGTCCTGAAAAGAACTGTTTATCTGTTGGTGAGAATAATTGATTTTCCGCTTGGCGTGACGAGTTTTTTCACCTCAGAAAAAAGTTTGGTTCGGATGATGAGCTCATCATCATTTTCTGAAATGGTGTAGGTTTCGGAAGTTGCAAACGCATCGTCGATATCATGCTCAAAAAGCTTGGTAGAACCGGACTGATCTACCGAGTAAAAATCTACTTTGTAATCATTAAGTCCGGTCTGATAAAATTTGTAAACAATTTTTTCATTGAGATCGCTGGAAATGATCTTGGTTTCAATGAAATTGTTCTGTTCAAGAAACGAACAACTCTGCAGGAATAATACAGGTAAAAGAAAAAAGTAAAACTGTTTTTTCATAGTCATGTTTGGTTTTAGCAAAGGTATGTATTGCTAAATGGTTGATTGTTAACAGAATTTCAATTTTCATATTACAATTTTTTCATATAGCGATCAGTAAAAGAACAAAAGAGTCTTAAGATTTAATAATAAGATTTTGTGCGTTGTCCGGATGAATATTTTAAGGCGATATTATAAATTCTCTTCAGATCTTCGTCGTTTTTATCGCAGAAAGACTGATAATAACTGATGATGTTTTGCATGGATTTTTTGCTATTTCCCATATTGGTTTGTGAAAAATCTTTTGCTGCTTTTTTGAGTGCTGTCGTCATTTTAGCAATCTGAAAATTTTTCTTTAATTCTTGTTGAGTTGTTTCCGTCATTTCATCATATTCTTTTTTAGAAGAAATATTTTTCACTTCATCATTCTTTTCATAAACCAGAGAAGCCGTAATTGAAGAATTTTCTAATTCATTTTTCTCAACTTCCATCAGGAAAATCTGGGTTTGTCCGCAATCTAAATTTTCAAGTTCTACTTCTATTTGATGATCAGAAATATATTTTGGCTGATAACCGTAAAATGTTTTAATTTTCATTCCTTCAGGAAGATTGATCGTTAGTTTCGGCTTTTTTCCGATATTGTATAAAAGGCTTTCCAATTCATCTTTAAAGGTCTTTTGAATATCTTCTTCAGCATCTCCGATGAAATAATTGGAGCCTCTTCCGTAAGTGGCGATTCTCCGTAACAGATCAAAATCCAGTTGTTGCCCGACTCCGATGGTACTGATGTCTATTCCTTTATCGTTAAATTCTTTCGACTGTTTCAAAATTGTTTCTGGATCTGTAATTCCGGAATTTGTCATTCCGTCGGTAAGGAGAATTACTTTGCTGTTGTAGTCTTTGGTATTGTGTTTTTGCGCTTCCGAATAGCCCATCATCATTCCCGAATGAATATTGGTGGAACCCGAAGGATAAATACTCTCAATTATAGAATCTAAATTTCCGGCAACATCTTTTATTTTTGATGATTTTAAAACAAGATTCGCAGTATCATCAAATTTTACAATGGAAATGATATCTTCAGATTTCAATCCTTTTACAAAAACTTTCAGTGCCGTTTTTACTTTTTCAAGTTTTCCGCCACCCATAGATCCGCTGTTATCAATGACCAAAGAAACATTTACTTTGTTTGAGTTTTCTCTAGCCGATACATTTTGCGTTGCGAGCCCGATTTGCAGTAAAAAATTGTCGTCCGAATTCAGAATTGTATTGTCATAATCAATGCTTAAAGCCACTTCATTTTTCTTCGGAATTTTAATCTGATGTTTGTGGTAATTCATAAAATCTTCTACAATAATCGTGTTTTCATTAAGAAATCCACTTTCATTTGCACTCGAAAGACCGTTGCTCACCGTATGGGAAACAGAGCCTGAAGAAACTCCTAACTGCGCTTTTGAGATATTGAAAAGAAATGTTGAAGAGAAAAGGTAAATCAAGGTACTTTTGTTTAAAAAAGATAAATTTTTCATGATGATTAAATTTGAATTATGCCACAAACTTAGCCTCATAAATCCCGCAGAAAATACGAAACTTGGTGAATGAAGAATTTCACTTGGTGAATAATTTTTTGCACATTATATATATGTATATCTTTGTTTTATGAAAATGTGTCATCTTTTCGCCATCTTTTGTTTACTCATCTTTGGGAATATTTTTTATGCTCAAAGCAACAAAACTGTGGAAGATATTCAGTTTCAGACGAAGAAACTGAAGAAAGCGGTCGATACTAAAGACGAATCTTCACAGGCAGATTCTTACTACAACATCGGAGAATCGTTTTTCAACAACGGAAATTTCCAGAAAAGTGAAGAATATTACACCAAAGCAAAAAATATCTACGAAAAATTAAACGACAAACCGAATATTGAAAAGGCAAGCCGAAAACTGGCACAGTCTCAGGAAAAGCAGAATAAAATTTCTCCCGCCATCAGCAATTACAACAGAGCGGCAGAAGTAAGTTATTCTAAAAGCCGTGCCTTGAATTCCAATGACGTGACGAGGCTTTCCGTAAATTCAGCGGAAGCTAAAGAGGAAGCGATTCAGAACAATATTCAGCTTAACGAGAAGGAAAAAGACAAAGGAGGCGAACTGGCTGCGAATTACACACAGATGGCGGATATTAATATTCAGCAGAATAATATCCCAAAAGCGGAGGTTAATCTTACAAACGCCTATAAAATTTCTAAAAAAGAAGCGCCGCAGCAGGCACTGGAAATCAACCAGAAATTGACGGATTTTTACGTTGAAAATAAAAATTTCGACAAAGCGATTGAAGCAAAAAAGACCGTTTTAAAAGAAGATTTCGTTAAAGAAAATTCAAAAAAACAGGTGGAACAGATTCAGGAGCTTGCCGATATTTACATCAAAAAAAATGATCCGAAAGAAGCCATTGATTTGTTAAAAAAGTCTTACGGAATTGCACTTGAAAAAGGTCATACTTTGGAAGCACAGAAAAGCGTAAAAAAGCTCGACAGTTTGTACAACGTTTCCGAAAATACAGATGCTTCGGTAAAATTGTACCGTGATTTTCTCGGAAAACTGCCGGATCTGGTTTCAAAAGACAAAAGTCTGGTCGACGAAAAGATTCTGGAGGATACCGAACAGAGAATTGCCCAATTAGAAAAGGAAAAACAACTGAAAGATGAACTCATCCGAAAGAAAAATGTCTTTAATTACAGTTTGATTTTTGCGCTGATTGTTTTAACCGGATTGATAATTTTCATTTTCAGAACCCTGAAAAAAGTGCAGATCAAGAATAAAAAAATCGCTTTACAGTCGCTTCGCCGCGAGATGAATCCGCATTTTATTTTTAACAGCTTAAATTCTGTGAATCATTTCATTGCCACCAATAACGAACTGGAAGCGAACCAATATTTAACCAAATTTTCAAAATTAATGCGCGGCGTGATGGAAAATTCCACCGAAGATTTCATTCCTTTTCAGCAGGAGCTAGATCTCTTACAGAATTATCTGGCTTTGGAAAAAACACGTTTTGCCGACAAATTTGATTATGAAATTCATGTGGATGAAAGTCTGAACACGCAAAGTCTCAAAGTTCCGGGAATGCTGGTTCAGCCATTTCTCGAAAATGCAATATGGCATGGTTTGCGTTACAGAACAACCAAAGGATTTTTGAACCTCAGCTTTGAAAAAGAAAACGAGCAGCTAAAAATAACTGTTGAAGACAACGGAATCGGGATCGAAGAAAGCAAAAAACAGAAAACAGAGCATCAGAAAGCCAGAAAAGGACGAGGAATGAAAAATACCCTCGAAAGAATCGATCTGCTGAATGATCTGTATAAAAAAGAGATTTCGTGCACTGTGAAAGATAAAGAAAACAATTCCGGTGTTTTAGTTATTTTGAAATTGAATTTAATATAACTACTGAATGAAGAGAAAAATTTTAGCCTTTGTATTTTTAATTTCATCTTTCATGATGTTCGGACAGGAAATCAATTCTGCCCGTTTTGAAACTATTGCTAAAGCACTGAAAATAAACAGATCACAGATCAGAACAGAATTTTATGCAGAAAAGAAAATGCCGAATGAGAAAGATTCTTACATCATTGTATTGCCTATTTTAGATGGACAGGAGGACGAAGGAATGTACACTGTAAGAAATTATATCCTGATTACTGACGAAAAAGGCAATATTAAAAATAAGTATTACGATCCCGAAGAAATTACATCCGATGCAATCGGATTAAGCGGAATAACAGTTGATACAGGTTTATATACAGTCAGTAAAGACATCCGTGCTTTCGGAATTAGAGTCAGTTTCAGAGGACAAAGCCAGCCGAATCCTTATTCAACAGAAGAGCTTTCTCTTTTTTACAGGGAAAACGGAAGCCTGAAAAAAATTCTTAACAGATTCGAAGTGTATTCTTACGGCGGAGAATGGGACACAAGATGTGCAGGAGAGTTTGACGAAAAAAGTTCTTCTATAGTTTTGGATGATCAGAAAACAAACAATTTTAGAGATTTTATCATAAAAACTCAACATATAAAGAGAAAAACAAAACCGGTTAACGGAGACTGCAAAGACTTTGAAACCTCAAAAACAACCTACAAAACTTTAAAATTCTCTAACGGAAAATACCTTTAATCTTTCCTGAAACCTAAAAAATATGAAAATAAAAGCTGTAATTGTAGATGATGAATTTATTGCAAGAGATGTTCTGAGGAATTATCTTACAAAATATTGTCCGCAGGTTGAAATTTTGGGTGAAGCCGAAAATATCAAAGAAGCCGTTCCGTTGATTGCCGAAAAACAGCCGCAACTGGTTTTTCTGGACGTTGAAATGCCTTTCGGAAATGCTTTTGATGTCCTGGAAGCGACCAAAGAATTTTCCTATGAAACGATTTTTATCACGGCATTTTCTCAATATTCTTTACAGGCTCTGAATAAATCGGCAAGTTACTATATTTTAAAACCAATTGACATTCAGGAGCTTATTTTAGCGGTTAATAAAGTGGCAGAAAGTCTGGAAAGCAAAGAAGAACTCAACCGTAACAAAATTCTCCTTGAAAATTTAAAATTAAAACCCGAAAAACAACAGTTGATTCTCCCGACTTTGCAGGGTTTCGATGTGGTGAAAACAGAAGACATTGTAAGACTTCAGGCAGATGGAAATTTCACTCAGGTATATCTTACCGATGGTTCCAGGAAAATGGTCTGCCGTTTTTTAAAGCATTTCGATGATCTGCTGGAAAATCCTTTTGTAAGAGTTCACCGTTCACACATCATCAACACAGGCTTTGTAAAATCTTACCACAAAAGCGGAACGGCAACACTTTCCGACAATACCGAAATTGAAGTTTCCGGAAGTTTCAAAGATAATTTTCTGAAAGTTTTTTCTTGATTTTTGGGCAGCTTAAAACTTCGTTTGTAAACTTCGATAAAAGCCTTCACTTTTCTCTCATTTATGCCTTCCGCTCACGCTTTTTTGTTTCGTAAAAAGAGCTCCGCTCAAGTCGGGCTGCAAAGATTCAACATTAAAAGAAAAGTATTCAGATAATATTGAAGATATCATTTTTTGTGATCTTAGTTAAGTGAAATCGAAGATTTGCGTTTAAAAGATTAAAGTCATTCATTAAACTTTCAGGCATCATTTTTGAACTTTTCAGGACGACTACAAAAATATTTTTATTATGAAGACTTTTCAGAAAATAGCAATCCCTGTCTCTCTGGGTATTTTAGGATTATTTATTCTCAATTCATGTTCCGTAGGAATTCCCAAAGGAGCAACGGCTGTGCAGAATTTTAATGCAGATAAATATTTGGGAACATGGTATGAAATTGCCCGTTTCGATTACAAATTCGAAAAAAATATGGATAATGTAACGGCAACCTACTCCAAAAATCCAAACGGAACCATAAAAGTAGATAACAAAGGCTACAACTATGTTAAAAAAGAATGGAAGGAATCTATTGGTGAAGCCAGATTTGTAGGGAAAGAAGATGAGGCACGTCTGAAAGTTTCTTTTTTTAAGCCGATTTGGGCAGGATATAATGTAGTTGATATTGACGATAATTATCAGTACGCTTTGGTCATGGGAAACAATCTTGAATATCTGTGGATCCTCTCCCGAACAAAAGAAATCCCTGAAAGCATCCGCCAGAGATTTTTAGAAAAAGCAAAAAATGTAGGTTATAATACCGATAAATTAATCTGGGTTAAACATAATTAATCTGAATTAAAATATCAGACAAAACCAAATAAAAAATCGCTCCGGAAACAGAGCGATTTTTATTTTAATGAATATGTTTTTCTGCGTGATAAGAACTTCTTACCAAAGGTGAACTTTCAACATGTCTGAAACCTAAACTCCTTGCAAAATCCCCGAATTCATCGAATTCTTCAGGAGTAATGAATTTCTTTACAGGAAGGTGTTTTTTTGTAGGCTGCAAATACTGTCCTAAAGTAATTACGTCCACATTCGCATTTCTGATGTCTTCAATCGTCTGGAAAACCTCATCTTTAGTTTCTCCCAAACCAAGCATTACGCCTGTTTTTGTTCTTCTCTGTCCTGCTTCTTTTAAATATCTTAAAACCTCAAGACTTCTTTCGTATTTTGCCTGAATTCTCACTTCTCTTGTCAGACGTTTTACCGTTTCCATGTTGTGAGAAATTACTTCCGGAGCTACATCTACCAATCTGTCGATATGTTTTGTGATCCCCTGAAAATCCGGAATCAAAGTTTCCATCGTAGTTCCCGGAGAAATTCTTCTTACTGCATTTACGGTTTCTGCCCAAAGAATAGATCCCATATCTTTCAGGTCATCGCGGTCTACAGACGTTAAAACAGCGTGCTTGATCTTCATTAATTTGATGGAACGTGCCACTTTTTCAGGTTCGTCCCAGTTTACATCCATCGGTTTTCCGGTTTTTACCCCGCAAAATCCGCAGCTTCGGGTACAGATATTTCCAAGGATCATGAAAGTAGCTGTTCCTTCTCCCCAACATTCGCCCATATTCGGACAGCTTCCGCTCTGGCAAATGGTATTTAATTTATATTTATCAACCAAAGTTCTCAGTTCTCGGTAGTTTTTTCCGGTAGGAAGTTTTACACGAATCCATTTTGGTTTCTGAACGGTAGTATCCTGAACTAAATTCTCCATTTATTTCTCAAATTGAGGTTCAAAGTTAGTGATTTTTTTATCGAAACAATCAAAGACAGGCATTGATGAAACACATAATTTCGTAATTTTAGAGTACAAAATATTTTATGAAGACTACATTCTGCATTGCAGCTCTTATTTTCAGCACATTCTGTTTTGCGCAGAAAGAATTTCAGCCGAAAAATTCAAAAATCAATGAAACTGTTGAGGGTGATCTTGACGGAGATAAAATCCCTGAAAAAGTAATGGTTTATGATATTCCGACCAACGACGATTCCGGAGACCTCCGCGAAATTCAGATTCTGAAGAAAGTAAATAATAAATGGACTGTTTTGGAGAAATCCCAAAAAGCAATTCTGGGCAGTAAAGACGGTGGAATGATGGGCGATCCTTATCAGGGAACCGAGATAAAAAACGGGATTCTGGAAATTAGCCATTACGGCGGAAGCAGCTGGAAATGGGGCGGTACAGACAAGTACAGATTTCAGAACGGTCATTTCGAGTTAATCGGCTTTTTCTCTGAAAGTGGAAAACCAGAAGAATATTGGACAACAGTAGATTTTAATCTTTCCACAGGTAAGATCATTTATGAAAAGGAAGTCGTTAACAAAAAAGAATACGGAAATTCGAAGAAAGAAGTTTTCATTAAAAAAGGTTTGAAAATCAATCTGCAAAACAGAAATCAGGAAAAAAGAAGAGAAATTCTGTTGCCTAAAACAAAGGAAAAGATTTATATCTGATAATATTAAAGTAAAAAAGCACCTCTTTGCAGAAGTGCTTTTTTAATAAACTTGTTTAAACTTTTTTACCACAAAAGAAGCAAAAGATTTAAACAATTTAGTTTCTTAAGTTTAATCATTCAATGGAAAAAAAGAGCACATAAGTTTTAAAAAATCAAAGATTTTTTCTCTTTGCGGACTTTTGAAATATTTTACATAAATCCAATAAAGTCTTTCGTACCTTTTGTGGTTAAATTTAAAGTTAGTTTAAACAACTTCAATATAATTTTAAAGGTTATTTAAAATCTTCAATGGATTTGTTAATTGCGTCAATCTGCTTATTGATACTTGCTGCATTTTGAGGATTCTGTTTCAGAAGTTCCATTTTTTTGGCAAGACCGTCTTTCAGCATTTGGGAGATCATCATTTTCGCCTGAGGATTGTTTCCGATCTGTCCTTTTGCCTGATTCAGCATTTTGGTGATGCTTTCTGTTGCTTTCAGATTATCAGAACTCATAATCCAGTTGTAGCCTTCTTCCGCACTTTTGCCCAGTTCAGGATTCTGGAATTTAATGAAGGGATAAAATGCGGCTACCTGCGCAATATTCGACATTTGAGAGGTCACCTTATTTTTAACGATCACCGGTAAAAGTTTAGACAACAAATTTTCAGGAGCGCCTTCCAGATCAATTTTATCTGCTAAAGCACTTGCTTTTGCGGGATCTATTTCAACAATAGCGCTCACCGAGCTTCCTTTTACAGCGTTTGAAACGGCATTTACTCCTTTTTCGAAAACCGGAAGGTATTTTTTATCTTTTGTTTTTGCCAGAGCCGAAATCGCTGCAGCCTGTACTAAAGTTTTAGGATCATTGGAAGCTAATTTTTCTACTTCTGCTCCCATCGCTTTAAATTGCTCAGGATTTGATAAGTCCATTAACTGCAAAGCTTTTATTCTTGTTCTGAAGAACGGATCTTTAAGAGCGGCTGCCAATAATTTTGTAGCTGCCGGATTTTTTCCCACCTGATCTTTGATTCCGCTTACTGCAAGATATCTGCTTTTAAATTCTTTTGATCCCGCATACTGCATTGCATATTGCTCCGGCGTTTTGGTATCCGTAATGTCTGCCACCAAAATTCCGTCGGCATTAATGTTTACCAGATCGGCATTCTTAGAAACATCAAAATTAAAGGTATTTTTGGCTTCTGCATTTACCCAAACATTGTATCTTTTCGGCTTTCCGTTATCGTAAACATCGATTGCCAGAGGAAACTGGAACGGCTGATCCTGCGTCTGCTCTATGGTTACCGCAACCTGTTTTTTAACCGGTTCGAACGTGTAAGAATATTTAATTTTAGGGTTTCCGTGCCCGAAATACCACTGATTGAAGAACCAATTTAAATCTTTTCCTGAAACTTTTTCAAAAGATAATCTCAACTGATGCGCTTCTGCGTTCTGATATTCATACGTTTTAAGATAGTCGTTCATTCCTGCGAAGAAAGCATCATCTCCCAGATAATTTCTCAGCATATGAAGAATTCCGCCTCCTTTCTGGTACGTTACCAAATCAAAAACATCTTCACGGGAATCATAATTGAAGCGGACGAGATCTTTATCAAAATTTCCCGGCGTTGTAAGGTACATATTGACATCTTTCATCTGATGATAATCTGCCTGATCTTTTCCGTATTTGTATTCGTTCCAAAGGTATTCGGAATAATTGGCGAAAGATTCGTTTACCGTAAGATTGCTCCAGCTTTCTGCCGTTACGAGATCCCCGAACCATTGGTGAAACAATTCGTGGGCAATGGTATCTTCCCATGTATTTTCGTCAATTAACTGTCCCGGTTTCTGTAAAATATCGCTTCCGTGTAACGTTGCCGTTGTATTTTCCATTGCTCCGCTTACGTAATCTCTTCCGGAAATCTGGGCGTATTTCGACCATGGGAAATCGTAGCCTAACTTTTTAGAGAAAAACTCGATCATTTCCGGTGTGTTTCCGTAGATCTGTTTTGCATACGGTTCGTATTCTTTCTCAATATAATAATCAACTGCAATATTTTTCCATTTATCCTTTACAATAGCGTACTCTCCCACTCCCATGAAGAAAAGATAGGTAGAATGTCTTTTATCCATCACCCAATGATCGGTTCTTAAACCGTTGGATTCTTTTTGAGAATCTTTCAGCAATCCGTTGGAAAGGGTTACGTATTTATCAGGAACCGTCATGTAAATTTCCTGCGTTGTTTTCTGGTTGGATTTATCGATGGTCGGGAACCAGGCTGAAGAAGATTCCGTTTCACCCTGCGTCCAGATCTGTGTTGGCTTATCCGGATCTGTTCCCTGTGCGTTAATGAAATACAGACCTTTTGCATCACTGATGGCTGCACTTCCCTCCTGTTTTACTTCATTCGGACGTGCTGTATATTTGATGTAAACTGTGTAATCCTGATTTTTCTGATAGGTTTTGTCTAAAGTAATTTTTAAAACATCATCCTTATAATCATACTTTATAGGAGATTTTTTTCCATTGATATCCAACGCGACTTCATGGATCAGCATTCCTTTTGCATCAAGCGTAAGTTCGTTGGTCGGATAGAAAAAAGGTGCGGCAGTAAGCCATTCTTCCCCGTTCATCTGTTCTTTCTGATAATCGAAATTTACTTTTAGCTTCGTGTGTTTTAGCTCCGTTACTTTGGTATGAGTGGCTCTGTATACTTTTTCTCTTCCCGAAGTTTCGGTTTGTGCGGCTGCACTTGCGGAAAACAAAATTCCGCCCAGTAAAGCAATCGATAAAATGGCTTTTTTCATTATTTATTTCTTAAATTATTTTTTAGTTAAAATATCAAAAATATCGTTTACCAATGTTTCGTAATCTCCTTTTTTGAACTGTTCTTTGGTTTTGGCAAAAGCTTTTTTCAGCTCGCTTTCCGGATTTTCTTCGTCGATAATTTCTATGGATTCTATGCCTTTCATCTGAAGAATTGCATTTTTCAGTGCTTCAAGATCGGCAGTTTCTTCGGTATTTATTTTTAAATATTTCATTGTTTTATTCTTTTGTAAACGTATTTTTTGTACCACCCTGAATAATGACAAACTGTTTTTTTGCCGGATAAAAATCGATCACGATTCCTGCCATATCAAATTTAAAGCTTGTCTCGGAAATTGCTTCTAAAGGAAATGCACTTTGTCCGGTTGCCTGAGCCATGAGTTTTCTATCTTCAATAAAAATGGTAATTTTTAACGGAATGCCTTTGCTGGAATAGGTTCCTGTAAACTTCTGAAGATCATTCTCGGAAATTTCATAGGTTTTAAAATTGGGCATTTCGAAATCTTTTCCCATGGCAGTTTCAATCATTTTGATGGAAATTTCATTGGTATCCATTTCCGACTGATTGGTGCTGAAAGCGGTGGCAATTTTCAGATCCGGAAAATAAAATAATGCAGAACTGAAGTTGTCTATTCCTCCTGTATGACCAAATCCCGAATATTTGTCGAAAGGAACTTTCACCAAGCCATATCCGTAATCATCTACAAAAGTTTTCATTTTTTCAAGACTGGATTTTTTCACCAATTTTCCATTTTCGAGACCAAGAATAAAAGTAAGAAGATCTCTTGGAGTAGAGATGATATTTCCTGCGCCAATCGGAATACTCATATCCGTTTCGGATGAAGCTACATATTTTCCGTTGATGTATTGGTACGCTTTTGCCTGATCTTTCGATGGATCTATTTTTCCTCCAACTTCTGTAAGCGTTAATTTTAAAGGTTTTGTAATTTTATCTTTCAACAAAACGGCATACGGTTTTTTGTAAATTTTTTCGAGAATAAAACCGAGCAGAATGTAATTGGAATTGCTGTATTCGTGTTTTGAACCGGGTTCAAAATCGCTTTTGTATTTTTTTATGATGCTGATTAAGCTGCTTTCTGTCTGAGGTTTGGTGTTGTACTGCCAAAACTCTGCTTCACTGGTCAGATTATGAATTCCTGTTCTGTGCTGCAGTAAATTTTCGATGGAAATTTTTTCAGCATTTGGAATTTCAGGATAAAATTCTGAAAGTTTCTGATCTAAGGAAATCTTTTTTTCCTCAAAAGCTCTCATAATTAAAACGGCAGTAAATGTTTTACTGATTGATCCGATCCTGTATTGGGTATTTACATTCGCTTTCTGATTTTTTTCTGCATCTGAAAAACCCACAACTTTCACAAAGGTAGGACGGTCGTTTTCTGCAAAGGCAAAGCTTCCCATAATTTTGTGATGTGCATACAAAGAATCTATGTAAGCGGCTAATTTTTGCTTCACATTAGCCTGAGAAAATGCAGTCGTTGAAAGACTGATGACAGACAGGAAAAGTAACTTTTTCAACATACTTTTGAGATTTTGCTGAATGAGTTGAAAAATTTCAGGAGATGTTACAAAAAAAGTGAAGTTTTCGGCTTCACTTTATTCTTTATTTACTGAGAAAATATTTTAGTCTTACTGGATTTTGTCTGCAATGCCAGAATAATTTAACCACTATTTCGTCGGTTTTAATTTCATACATCACCTTAATCTGATTCTTGCCGATAAGGGTATACTTTATATCAGGAAAATTTTCTAAAGATGGATGCTTTACAATATTATCAGTTATTGTCTGCCTGAATTTTTTAATATCGTTTTCTAAAACGGCAATTTCTTTTGCAGTCCATTTGGCATTTAGAAAATCTATAATTTCACTCACCGATATTCTCGCTGTTTCTGAAATTGTTATTTTCATTTTTTATGAAAAATTTCATTCAATAAATCGTCTGTTAATTCCTGAGTTTTCCCGTTTTTATAATCATTCTCACTTTGCTCCATTACTTTTGCAAAATATTCGGAACTTTCAATTTCCTCCCAGGAATAGGTTTTATGATCTTCTGAAACTTCAATATGGGTAATACCTTTTATCTGCGACAAAAGTTTTTTAATGAAAGCCACATCTGCATATTCGTCTAAACTGATTTTAATTTCCATACATTTTGAATTTATATCAAAGTTAATGAAATTATGACAACATTTTAAATCGCAACAGACGCTTTAATTCCCGGATGCGGATCATAATTTTCCAGCGTAAAATCTTCAAAATCGAAACTGAAAATATCTTTGATTTCAGGATTCAGCTTCATGGTAGGAAGCGGTCTTGGTTCTCTGGAAAGTTGTTTTTTAACCTGCTCAAAATGGTTGTTGTAGATATGAACATCTCCAAAACTGTGAACATAATCTCCAACTTGGAGATCGCAAACCTGCGCAACCATCATCAGCAATAATGCATAGCTTGCAATGTTAAAGGGAACTCCCAGAAAAACATCGGCACTTCTCTGATACAGCTGAAGCGATAGTTTTCCATCTGCCACGTAAAACTGAAATAACGCATGACAAGGCGCTAAAGCCATGTTGGGAATTTCGGCAACATTCCATGCGGAAACGATAAGTCTTCTGGAATCCGGATTTTTTTTAATCTGATCGATAACGTCCGTAATCTGATCCACGATTTTACCATCCGCTCCGTTCCAGCTTCTCCACTGCGCTCCGTAAACCGGTCCAAGATCGCCATTTTCATCTGCCCATTCGTCCCAGATTGAAACTCCGTTGTCCTTCAAATATTTGATGTTCGTGTCTCCTTTCAGAAACCAAAGCAATTCATAAATAATGGATTTCAAATGAACTTTTTTGGTGGTTACCAAAGGAAAACCTTTCGATAAATCATATCTCAGCTGATAGCCGAAAACACTTCTCGTTCCGGTTCCGGTTCTGTCGGTCTTATCGGTTCCGTTGTCTAAAATATGCTGTAAAAGGTCTAGGTAATTCTGCATGTTGAAGGATTATTTTGAGTGTCAAATTTAGAAAAATCTTAATGATTTTCTGCTATCATAAGTTAGGAAAAAAGTCGTATTGAATGTAAACAGATTTTATGATTCATAGAAATTTCACTTTACTTCTACAATCTTCTGAGTGATATTATTGACAGAAAAATTCTGGTTTTCACTTAATCCATGCATTGCTTTTGCCAAAGGTGATTCTGTGGAAATCGTCATGATTTTCTGGTGATCTATCACAATTTCTCCCGCCGATGCAGAAATATAGAAAAGTCCTTTATCCGTTTTTACTAAGGCTCCGTTTTGCACTTTTGATGATGGATCGGATGATATTTTCTGCACAATAGATTGCTGGTTTAACGATTCGTTCAGTTGCCTTTGCAGATTATTGATTTCCTGCTGAAGCATTTCGCGCCCGGTCTCATATTTATCGCCCATTGAGCTTTTGGTATCATTATTTGAAGCGCGCGTTTCCTCGATCAGTTTTTCAAGTTTCTGAATTTTTTCAGCAATTCTGCTTTTTACGGCTTCCAATATTTTTGATTTTTCCATCTACAAAGCTTCATTTTAAAATATTCTTCTTCAAATGTATTAAATAAAATTAATCTGATCATGATTATTTTTTAACATAACATGATAGAAAAATTTTAAAATAGAATGTTTAAACTCATTTAAATTTGTTTATCTGTTACTCATTATAATGATTAATTATGAAAAATTGCGGACAACCATTAACCGCAAAGCATCCCTATTATTTTATTGAGAAATAAAGCAAAGATATTTTTGGCAGAGACGAATGATGAAGTGGTCAATTAATAGCAAATGTAACCTGCTTCACTTTGCCTAGTTTAAAATATTGACTCTGAAAACATAGACTTTGCGTTTGAAACTTACAGTTAGAATTCTACTGAAAAGTATAAACACCTTTATAAATAAAATCAGTTGAATTATTTACATTGATATTTTTTTTTTAATTCGAAATCAATTTCAGATTATTTTTTCGAATCAACATTTAATATTTAACATAATATTATTTTAAACACTAAAAATCCGCCTTTAAAGTCAAAATAAAATATTAAAAAACAGTTAATTATTAAATATTC